>JAEULF010000325.1 GCA_016793965.1 Alphaproteobacteria bacterium
GCTGAGCAGCGAGAGCGGCCAGCACAGGCTGAAATAGAGGAGGGCGACGACCGGGTAGACGGTCATCGGCTGGAAGGTGACGTTGACCATGAGCTGGCCGGCCCGCGTCAGCTCGACGAAGCCGATGATGGCTGCGATCGAGGTGCCCTTGATGAGCTGCACGAGGAATCCGACGGTCGGCGGCAGGGCGATGCGGACGGCCTGCGGCAGGACGACGTGCCAGAGCTGGCGCGGATAGCTGAGCGCCAGGCAGTCGGCCGCCTCCCACTGCGTGCGCGGGATCGCCTGGATGCAACCGCGCCAGATCTCGCCGAGGAAGGCGGCGGAATAGGCGGTGAAGGCGAAGGTCACGGCGGGCCAGGGGTCGAGCTTCAGCCCGAACAGCACGACCAGCCCGTAGAAGGCGACGAAGAGCTGCATCAGGACCGGCGTGCCCTGGAAGAGCTGGATGTACGCGATCATCGCCCAGCGCGCCGGCGCCCAGGGCAGGATGCGCAGCACGGCGACGGCGAAGCCGAGGATTCCGCCGCCGACGAAGGCGACGAGCGACAGCAGCACCGTCCACTGCATCGCCTGCAGGATGAAGAGCAGCTCGGAGAGGCCGAAGTCGCGGCTCATGCAGCGGCTCCGCGCCCGCGCCGGAACACGAGCCAATAGATCGCGCCGAGCGCCGCACGGAAGCCCAGCGCCATGGCGAGATAGAGGCCGGTCGCCATGAAGTAGAACTCGAAGGCGCGGAAGGTGGTCGACTGCAGCGTGTTGGTGACGGCCGTCAGCTCGGTCGCGGAGATCGCCGAGACGATCGAGGAGCCCAGCATGAGGAGGATGAACTGGCTGGCGAGCGCCGGGAACACCGCCTTGACGGCCGGGAACAGCACGACGAAGCGGAACACCTGGAGCCGCGAGAGGCCGAGCGCGCGCCCTGCCTCGATCTGGCCGCGCGGCACGGACTCGATTCCCGCGCGCACGATCTCCGTCGCGTAGGCGCCGAGGTTCACCACCATGCCGACCAGCGCCGCCTCCACGGGATCGAAGCGCAGGCCCACGGCCGGCAGCGAGAAGTAGATGATGAAGAGCTGCACCAGGAAGGGCGTGTTGCGGATCGCCTCGACGTAGCCGCGCACGGCCCAGCGCACGGGCCTCGCGCCGTTGGTGGCGCCGAAGGCGCAGACGACCGCGACCGCCAGTCCGAGCGCCATCGCCATGGCGCTGAGCTGGATCGTCAGCCAGGCGCCTTCGAGGAGCTTGTCCAGGTTGGCGAAGACGACGCCGAACTGGAAGGTATAGGTGCCGGCGCCCTGCATGCGCTGGTGTCGATCGTGGACGCGGCGGCCGCTGGATGCCAGCTTGCGCCGGCATGTCGGGCGGGGCCGGCGCTAGCGCCGCCCGTTCCCCCCGCCGTCACCCCGGCGAGAGCCGGGGTCGAGAGGCCGTCCGCGTCCAGGCGCCCGACGCTGTCCTCAGAACACCGGGAGCGGCACGAGCTTCACCTTCGTGTGCTGCTCGTAGATCTGCCCCAGCGTGCCGTCCTGGGTGCGCAGGAAGACCCAGGTGTTGATGAAGCGCAGCAGGTCATGGTCGCCCGGCCGGACGGCCGCGGCATAGTACGCGGTCTTCACCGTGAACTTCACCTCGATGCCAGCGGACGGGTTGCGCTCGGCGACCGACTGGGCGGCGAAGGCGGCCATGCCCGCCGCGTCGATCTGGCCGGAGAGCATGGCTTGGATGGTGGCGGCGTGCTCGTCGAAGAACACGATGTTGGTGCCCGGCGGCGCGATCTTCGGCACCTCCTGCTCCTCGAGCGTGGCGCGCGTCATGCCGATCCGCTTGCCCTTGAGATCCGCCGCCGACTTGATGTCGACGCCCTTCTTGCCGGCGATGACGACCGAGAGCGCGCCATGCGGGCTCGCGAACATCACGGTCTGCGCGCGAGCGAGCGTGATCGACAGCGAGGAGATCGCGACGTCGGCGCGGCCCGAAAGCAGGGTCGGGATGCGCTGCGGCCCGGGCACCTGGACGAGCTCGAGCTCGACGCCGAGGTCCTTGGCGAGCTGCCGCGCAGTCTCGACCTCGGAGCCGGTCGGCTTGCCGTCCTTGTCGAGAATGCCGAAGGGCGGCGAGGTCAGCTCGCCCGTGATGCGGATCTTCTTCTCCTTGAGGATCTTCTGCAGCGTGGTCTCCTGCTGCGCGCCGGCGGGCGCGGAGAGGGACAGGAGCGCGACAGCGCCGACGGCGGCCGCGGCAAGCTTGAATGCGCTACGCATGGCGACTTCTCCCTTTTGTTGCTGGCTTCTTGCGCGCCGGCGTTGCCCGCCGGTCGTTGGTCGACTTGTCGATGCGCGATCGGGCGGCCGCGATGCCCTGGGCGAGCGCCGTGCGCAGCAGCCCGACGTCGGTGCCGTAGCACAGGCAGCGGAAGCCCCGAGCGTGCCAGTCGGCGGCGGCCTCGGCCGTGTCCACAAGGAAGCCCGGCGCCTTGCCGTGGCGCCTGCAGGCGGCGGACAGCTTGTCGACGGCTGCGAGGAAGCGCGGATGCTCGAATTGCGCCGTGATGCCCATGGTCGCCGTCAGGTCGTAGTGGCCGAGCCAGACCACGTCGATCCCCGGCACGGCCGCGATGGCGTCGACGTTGTCGATGCCCGTCGCCGTCTCGACCAGCGCTATGACGAGGGTGCGCGCGTTGGCCGCTTCCATCTTCGCCACGGGATCGCCGCCGGCGTAGTCGTCATGACCGACGGAGAAGCCCAGGCCGCGCACGCCCTCCGGCCGGTAGCGGCACCAAGCGGCGATCCGGCGCGCCTGCTCCGCCGTCTCGACCATCGGCACCATGATCCCCATGGCGCCGGCGTCAAGCACCGGCGCAATCAGGTGGTAGTGCGAGCCGGGGACGCGCACCATCGGCACCAGCGCCGCGCCCTTGCAGGCTGCGATCTGCGCCTTGATGACGTCGGTCGAGACGCCGCTGTGCTCCATGTCCAGGATCACGAACTCCGCCCCGGCCGCGGCAAGCACCGGCGGCAGGCCCGGCGTGAAGAACTCGAAGGCCATCAGCCCGATCGACGTGCCGCCCTCGCGCAGCGTCGCGCGGACGGGATTGGGACGAAGGGCGGGCACCTTGGCCTTCACGGCGCGAAGCCCGGCGGCGGCGGCACGCCGGCCGATGCGGCGGTGGCCGCCATCTGGCGCCTGGTGACCGCGTCGAGCGGGATGCCGCGCCTCAAGCGCTCGGCCTTCGTGCGCTGCTCGATCTCGCCGGGCAGCAGCACGGCGCCGCCCCTGTCGATCGGCGGCGACGCCTTGGTCCAGCCGATCAGCCGCGCCACGTCCGCCGCGAAGCCCTCCCCGGAGCCGAAAGCGGCGGGATCGAAGGCAAGGGTGAGCATGTTGTTGACCAGGCGCTTGGCCGTCGGGTTGTCGGGATGGCTGGAGCCGCCGCCGGTCAAGGCGCCCGCCAGGACCTCGCAGAAAAAGGAGAGGCCGGAGCCCTTGTGCGCGCCGACCGGCAGGATGGCGCCCGGCGGGCTCGCGTAGAAGACCTCTGGCTGCGTCGTCGGCTTGCCCTTGCCGTCGAGGATCATGCCCGGCGGCAGGGTCTCGCCCTTGTTGCGGGCGACCTGGATCTTGCCCTCCGCGACGAGGGAGGTGGCGATGTCGAGGATCAGCGGCGGCTTGCCGGCGACGGGCACGCCGGCTGCGATCGGGTTGGCGGACATGCGCCGGTCCGATCCGCCATGCGGCGCCACCAGGATGCCGAAGCCGGAGGTGTTGACCAGGTGGTAGGAGGCGAGGCCGGCCGCAGCGAGCTGCTCCGCCCAGGCGCCGATGCGCCCGAGATGGCCGGCGTTGCGGATGGCCAGCGTCGCCGTGCCGTGCTTGCGTGCGCGCTCGATCGCCAGCGCCATGGCCTCGCGCCCGATCACCTGGCCATAGCCGAACTGGCCGTCGACCACGAGCAGCGCGCCGCTGTCGGTGACGACCTGCGCGTGCCGGTTCGCCACGACCTGTCCGGCCTTGCACCAGTCCACGTACTTCGTGACGCGGATGACGCCGTGCGAGTCATGCCCCTGCAAGTTCGCCTCGACCAGATGGTCGGCGACGATGCGCGACTCCTCGGCGGACGAGCCGGCGGCAGCGAACACGGCGGCGACGAAGCTGCCGATCGCGGTAGGATCGAAGGTAGCGTCGGCTCCCTTGGGCGTGGTGCTCATGGAGCGCGCCCCGCGCGACGGCCATCGGCACCGCGCCGAAGAACCAGTGGACCGCGATCGCAATGCTGCGGGGACGGCAGGCGTCGGGGCATGGTTGTCGCTTCCCTCAATCCAGCGGCCGGATCGGCGCGCCGGCGAGCGCCGCGAGGATGCCCGGGAGCTTGGGGATCATCCGTTCGGCGTGGCCCTGGGCGAGCGCGAGCTGGTAGAGCTGGCTCGCCGTCTGCGCCATGAAGGCCGGCGCCGTCGCCTGCTCGGCCATCCGGCAGTATGCCTTGAGATCCTTGGCCCCGATGCGGATGGGGCCGCGCAGCTTGCTGTCGTCGCCCTCGAGCACCCAGGGCATCACCATCTGGAACATCGCGCTGTTGGCGCCGCCGGCGGAGACCACCTTGTGGAGCGTGGCGAAATCGACGCCGAGCTTCGATGCCGTGGCGAGCGATTCCGCCACGACGGCCGAGATGCCCAGCGACAGCGAGTTGTTGAGCAGCTTCAGGATGTGGCCGCTGCCGAGCGGACCCGCTTCGATGATCGTGTCGGCGTAGCACTCCACGATCGGGCGGACCTTTGCGACAGCGTCGGGCGCGCCGCCGAGGAAGGTCGAGAGCTTGCCCTCCTCGGCCTGGAGCGGCGTGCGGCCGAGCGGCCCGTCGACCATGGCGCAGCCGCGCGCCGCCAGGTCGGCGCCGATCTTGCGCGTCGAGTTGGGGTCGGCCGTGGTCGAGTCGACGTGGATCATGCCGGCATGGGCGCCGGCCAGGATGCCGTCTGCGCCGTACACCGCGGCCTCGACCTCGACGCTCGACGGCACGCAGGTGAAGACGACATCGCAGCCGCGCGCCACCTCGGCCGGCGTGCGCGCCTCCCGTGCCCCGCGCCGCACCAGGTCCTCGACCGGCGCCCGGTTGCGGTTGCCCAGGACGGTGAGCGGATAGCCCTTGGCCAGGATGTTCTTGGCGGCGCCGTGCCCCATGAGGCCGACGCCGATGTAGCCGACCTTCGCCTTGCTCGCCACCCGGGCCACTCCTCGATGTGTTGCGCGCCGCGTCAGGCGGCGGTCTTGTCGGTCCGGCGCATCAGGATCTGCATGCGCCGCTCGCGATGGAGCCGCTGGCGCTCCATGTCCTCAGGCGCGAAGTCGCGCGACGGCCGCGGTTCGAGCTCGAAATGCTTGTGCCGGTCGCGGCCGCGCACGAGCATCGCGGTGTCGCCGTCGCCGATCGCCTGGCGCACATGCGCCGGCACGTAGCGGATAGCGAGCCCGATGCGGCGGTCCTGCGAGCGGTTCGGCGCGGAGCCATGCGCGATCTTGACGTGGTGCAGCGACATCTGCCCGGGCTGCAGCACGACATCGACCGCCTTGGACTCGTCCACGGCCACCGCGATCTCCTGGCCGCGCGAGAGCATGTTGTTCGGCGCGAAGGTGTCGACATGCGGCGCCAGGTCGCCGACATGCGAGCCGGGCAGCATGCGCATGCAGCCGCTCTCGCGCGTCGCCGGCGACAGGGCGATCCAGGCCGTCAGGATCTCGTAAGGCTCCAGCCCCCAATAGGTCGCATCCTGGTGCCAGGAGATGAAGTCGGCCGTGCCGGGCTCCTTGATGAACAGCACGCTCTCCCAGCAGAGGATGTCCGGCCCGATGATCGATTCGACGCGGTCGAGCACCTCGGGCGCGTGCACGATCGCGTCGAGGAACGTCATGAACAGGTGCGGTTTCTGCCGGCGCTCCTTCGGGACCGGGCCGCCGAGCGTGCGCTCCCAGGCCTCGATCCCCGCGCGGGCGCTCGCCACGTCGGCGCGGGTCACGACGTCGAACGGGAACAGATAGCCGTCGCGCTGGAAGCGCGCGACCTCCGATGCGCTGAGGGGCATGTTCAAGCGATCCCTCCCGGGCCCGCGCGGCCGTTGCCGGCTCGCATTGCGCCCAATCTATGGTATGACAGGTCAACAGGCAACGGCTCCGGACGGCCACGCCGCGCGACCCAGCGCGGCGGGACCCGCGGGGAGGATGTCGACCACCATGCCCGTCACGACGGCCCAGGCGAAGCTGCGGCTGCAGCCGGTGCAGCGGCGGAAGGTCTCCGAGGAGGTGGCAAGCCGCCTCGAGGCCCTGATCCGCGACGGCACGCTCGCCGCCGGGGACAGCCTGCCGGCCGAGCGCACGCTCATGCAGACCTTCGGCGTCGGCCGGCCCGCGGTGCGCGAGGCGCTCTTCAGCCTGAAGCGCATGGGCCTCGTCGAGCTGCGCAACGGCGAGCGCGCCCGCGTGACGCTGCCGAC
>JAEULF010000344.1 GCA_016793965.1 Alphaproteobacteria bacterium
CGATCGCGCCGGAGCGGCTGCGCGGCTCCTGCGCGCGGCGGATCACCCTCCAGGGCGTGCCGGCGGCCGTGCGCTTCGACGGTGCCGTCATGCTGCGCGCGCGGGCTGCGGGGCTGGCGGTCGAGATCCAGGGCGAGGCGAGCGCCATGCCGGGCTCCGGCATGTACGCCGACCGCCATCCCTATGCGGCGCGGCCCGAGGATTCGCTCCTGCAGGTGCAGGTCGCGAGCTGGCGGCTGGTCGCCTGAGCCGGGGGCGGCGTCACGCCCGAGCGGGCGCCCGGCCCTCGCGCCAGGTGCGCCAGAGCATCCAGCCGCTGGTCGCCGCGCAGACGACGTCTGCCGCCATGGCCGGGACGGACATGACCAGGAGGTTGTGGCCGAACCAGAACGGCAGCGCCGCCAAGATGGCGGCGCGGAACCGCAGGACGTCGAGCTGGTAGCGGCCGAGGCTCACCAGGCCGGCGCCGATCGCGGCGAAGGCCGACGGCCAGCCCGCCCATGTCCAGGCGACGACGGCGACGAGGATCGGCAGGCTCGCCAGGTAGACCAGGCGGAACCGCGGGTGCAGCCCGAGCGGGATCGCCGCCGCCGCCTGCAGGAGCATCACGGCATTGCTCGCGGCGCCGCTCATGGCGCCCATGAACGCATAGTGCAGCGTCCAGCACACCGCGCCGGCGACGTGCAGCCAGAGCATGCGCGAGCGCGAGCGGAAGACCGGCCAGAGGACGCCGCAGACGAGGCCGATGGCGCCGAGCGCCGAGGCGGCGGGATAGTCGAGCATGGCGTCGAGCATGGCGGGCGGGCTCCGTCGAGCGGTGCTCAGCTGAGCAGCCGCACCAGCCAGAGCGAGATCGACGGGAAGGCGACGAGGACGCAGAGGCGGACCAGGTCCATGCCGATATAGGGCAGCACGCCGCGGTATGTCGCGGCGATGGGAACGTCGCGCGCGATCGCCGAGACGACGAAGACGTTGAGCCCGATCGGCGGCGCGGCCAGGCCGATCCCGACCACGGTCAGCACGAGGATGCCGAACCAGATCGCGACCTCCTCCGCCGGCATGCCGAAGTCGAGCGCAATGACCACGGGGAAGAACACCGGCAGCGTCAGCAGCAGCATCGCCAGCTCGTCCATCACGGCGCCGAGCAGGACGTAGAACGCCATGAGCGCGAGCATGACGACGTAGGGCGGCAGGCCGAGGCTGCCGACTGCCTGCGCCGCCTGGTCGGGCAGCCGCGACAGGGCAAGGAAGGCGTTGAAGACCTCCGATCCCAGCAGGATGATGAAGATCATCGCCGAGGTCTCGGCAGTCTGCACCAGCGCGTCCTTGACGTCCGGCAGCCGCAGCGTGCCCTGCGCCACGCCGGCTGCCAGCATCGCCACGACGCCGACCGCGGCCGCCTCCGTCGGCGTGAAGGCCCCGGCATAGATGCCGCCGATCACCGTGACGATCACGAGCAGCGCCGGCCAGGCGCGCAGGAAGGACTCGCGCGCGTCGCGGAAGCCCATGCGCGGCAGCGCCGGCGCCGCCTCGGGCCGCCGACGCGCCACCAGCGCGATGACGACGCAATAGGAAAGCGCGCCGAGCAAGCCTGGGATCAGGGCGGCCTTGAACAGCTTGGCGATGTTCTGCTCGGTGGCGATGGCGTAGACGACGAGGATGACGGAGGGCGGGATGAGGAGGGCGACGACTCCGCCGATGGCGACGGTCGCCGTGGCGAAGCCCATCTCGTAGCGGTAGCGCCTGAGCTCCGGCAGCGCCGCCCGGCCGAAGGTGGCGGCAGTCGCGACCGACGAGCCGCAGACGGCGCCGAACACCGTGCAGGCGGCGATCACCGCCATGGCGAGCCCGCCGCGCATGTGCCCGACCAGCGAGCGCGCGGCGGTGAACAGGTCGCGCGCCAGGCCCGACCGCTCCGCGAGCGCTCCCATCAGCACGAAGAGCGGGATCACCGAGAGCGTGTAGTTCGCGAACTGGTGGTAGGGCGTCGTCTTCATATAAGCGAGGAAGACGTTCCACCCGGAGAGGTGGGTGTAGCCCGCCGCGCCGACCACCAGCATCGACAGGCCGACCGGCATGCGCAGCGCGATCAGTCCGAGCATCGCGGCGAAGCCGCCGAGGGCGAGCGCAAGCCCGCTCATGGGCGTCCCGCCGCGCCCGTCAGCCACGGGGCGGCGGCCGTGGCGACGGCCGTGGCCGCGAGCAGCGCGCTGAGCGCCGCGCATGCGGCGATCGCCGGCCAGATCTGGACCGGGAGCATCATCATCGTCTCTCCCGACCGCACGGCGTCGGCGGTGCCGTTCCACAGGCAATAGGCGATCAGCCCCATGGCGCCGCCGTAGACGGCCGCCCATAGGCTGTCGAGCGCTTGGCGCGCCCGCTCGGACAGGCCGCCGGTGAAGGTGTCGACCATGATGTTGCCGCGCCGGAGCTGGCAGTAGGGCAGGAAGGCGAACACGGCGACGCCGGTCGCCATCTTGACGATCTCGAAGTCGCCCTGGATGGGCGAGTCGAGGAGCCAGCGCCGTGCGACGCTGACGCTGACCAGCACGGCAGCCGCCAGCATCAGGAGGCCGCCGCACACGGCGGCGGCGGTCGCCAGCAGCGCCACCGCGCGCGGCCGAACCGCGCGAGAGGCGGGAGGGGTTGCCTCGGGCGCGCTCATCCCCGACCGTCCGGCGCGCCGGGCATCGGCGCGGCAAGGGCGGCGGGCGCCGGGTAAAGCCGCGGCGCCCGCATCCGTCTCACGCCTTGTCGTGCTTGGCGACGAGGGCGCGCGCGGCGTCGATCAGCTTGCCGCCGTCGAGGCCCTTCTCCTTGACCTGCTTGATCCAGGCCTCGGCCACCGGCTCGCAGGCCTTGATCCAGCGCGCCTTCTCTTCCTGGCTGATGGCAGAGATCGTGTTGCCCCGTGCCCTGACCATCGCCTCGACCTTGGCGCCCTGCTCGTCCCACATGGTTCCCGCGCGCTCGGCGAACGCCATGGTGGACGACTTGTCGAGCACCGCCTTCAGGTCTGCCGGCAGGCCGTCGTACTTCGCCTTGTTCATGGCGAGGAAGAAGCTCGCGGTGTAGAGCGTCGGCGAGCCGGGGATCTCGGTGTGGAACTTGACGAGCTCGTGCACCTTGACGGCCGGGACCACCTCCCAGGGCACCACCGCGCCATCGATCACCTTCTGCGCCAGGGCCTCCGGCACCTGCGGCACGGGCATGCCGACGGAGACCGCGCCCAGCGCCTTCAGCGCCTCGCCGGCCAGCCGCGTCGGGTTGCGCAGCTTCAGGCCCTTCAGGTCCTCCATGGTCTTGATCAGCTTGTTCGCATGGATCAGGCCATGGTCATGCGCCCAGTAGCTCAGGATCTTGACGTCCTTCACCTCGTCCTTGAGGTGGGCGTTGGCGAACTCCTGGCTCGCCTTGGCGTTGACGATGCCGCGGCGGGCGGCGACGAAGGGCAGCTCGAACACCTCGGTCGTCGGGAAGCGGCCGGCCGTCGAGCCGGGCAGCGTCCAGACGATGTCGACCACGCCGTCGCGCGCCTGGTCGTAGAGCTGCGGCGGCGTGCCGCCGAGCTGCATCGAGGGGAAGATGTCGATCTTGATGCGGCCGGCGCTGTCCGCCTCGACCTGCTTCGCCCAGGGCGCCAGCATGTGCGCATGGCCGTTCGACATCGGCGGCAGGAAGTGGTGCAGCTTCAACGTCACCTGCGCCTGGGCCTGCGCCCCGGTGTACTTGCCGATCAGCGGTGCGGCGACGGCGCCGGCGAGGCCGGCCGTCAAGAAACGCCGACGATCCATGGTTGTCTCCCCCTATTTGGCTTTCAGGCGGCGTCCCGCTCTGGCGCAGCCTCTCGTTTCCGCTCCGTGATTGCGCGCACTGTAGCGAGCGAGGAGCGGCTCGACCTATTCACTCGCGCGGCTGAGCGATCACCGTCCAGCATACCCGGTGGCGGGCAGGGTCGTCGCCACCCGCCCGTTCTCTACCGGAGCCCGCCCGGTGGCGCCAGTCCCCGCATCGCGCGGCTCTGGCGGTTGCTTCGCTTGACAGGCTGGCGCCGGGGCAGGCAGAGAACCGCGCCCGCGTCATCTTGCGGCGCGGCGACGGACATCACGATGCGAGAGGCGACGCCATGGCTGCGCGACGCGCGTTCCTGTTCCCCGGGCAAGGCTCGCAGCAGGTCGGCATGGGCCAGGCCTTGGCTGACAGCTTCGCCGCGGCGCGCGAGGTCTTCCAGGAGGTCGACGAGGCGTTGAAGGACAAGCTGTCGCGCCTGATGTTCGAGGGGCCGGAGGACCATCTCACCCTGACCGCCAATGCCCAGCCGGCCCTGATGGCGGTGTCGGTCGCGGTCATGCGGCTGGTCGAGAAGGAGGGCGGCAAGAGCCTCGGCGAGATCGCCCAGTGCGTCGCCGGCCATTCGCTCGGCGAGTATTCCGCGCTGACGGCCGCCGGCAGCCTCGGCCTCGCCGACGCGGCGCGGCTGCTCAGGCTGCGCGGCGAATCGATGCAGAGGGCGGTGCCGGTCGGCACCGGCGCCATGGCGGCGATCCTGATGCTCGACCTCGACGCGGTGCGCGCCATCGCCGCCCAGGCGGCGAAGGAGTCCGGCGCCACCTGCGACGTCGCCAACGACAACGCGCCGGGCCAGGTTGTCGTGAGCGGCGCCAAGGCTGCCGTCGAGAAGGCCGTCGAGCTGGCAACCAAGCATGGCGAGGCGACGAAGGCGCGGGTCAAGTGCATGATGCTGCCGGTCAGCGCGCCCTTCCATTGCGCCATGATGAAGCCGGCGGCCGAGGTCATGGCCGAAGCGCTGGCGAAGGTGACGCTGCGACCGCCAGCCGTACCGGTCGTCGCCAATGTCACGGCAGCGCCTGTCGCGACTCCGGACGAGATCCGCCGGCTCCTGGTGGAGCAGGTCTGCTCGACCGTGCGCTGGCGCGAGAGCGTGCTGCGCATGAAGGCCGACGGCATCGAGACGGCCGCGGAGCTGGGCGCCGGCAAGGTCCTCGCCGGCCTGGTCAAGCGCATCGACAAGGACGTCGCCGCCACCTCCGTCGGCACGCCGCAGGAGCTCGAGGCCTTCCTGAAGACGCTGTGAGCGCCGCGACTGCCCCCGCCGCCGGGATCATGGCCGGAGCGTCCTTGCACCCTGCGTCCTTGCACCCAGCGTCCTTGCACACTTGAACCGCAATCCCCTGCACCCGCATGATGGCGCGTTCACTGCGGCGGGGAGGGATGCGCGCGATGGCAAGCGAAGGCCGACGGCCGATCGGCGGGCGGTGCGCCTGGACGGGCGCCGAGCTGGCGCGCAAGGGCGACTGGGTGCGCAGGCTTGATGCGCGGCACGTGGCGGCGCTTGCGGCAGCGCTCGACACGGTCGACCGGCGCCGCGTCCCGACATTCGAGATCAGCCGCGCCGATTTTCCCTTGCCCGGGCTGGACGCGCTGCTTGACGACGTGCGTGCCGAGCTCGAGGACGGCCGCGGCGTCGTCCGCATTTCCGGCCTGCCCGTCGAGCGGTTCTCGCTCGATGGCTTGCGGCGCCTGTTCTGGGGCCTGGCGACGCATCTCGGCACGGCGCTCAACCAGAGCGCCCGCGGCGAGATGATGGGCGAGGTGCGCGACGAGAGCTACGACGCCGAGAAGTCCTATGTCGTGCCGCAGCCCGGCCTGGTCGCGTCGAGCCGCTCGCGCTCGCGCTCGACGGCGCCGCTGCGCTTCCACACCGACCGCTGCGACGTCATCGCGCTGCTCTGCACGCAGACCAGCATGGCCGGCGGCGCCACGCGGATCGCCAGCATCGCCCGGATCCACGACGTGATGCTGGAGCGCCGGCCGGACCTGCTGGAGGTGCTGTTCCAGGACATCTGGCGGATGCGGCCGCTGGAGGAGGACGGGCGGACGGCCGGGCTGGCCTACAAGATGCCGATCCTCGGCATGGCGGCGGGCAAGCTCACCAGCCAGTATTCGCGCACCTATGTCGAGCAGGCGCAGGACCTCCCCGACGTGCCGCGGCTGACGGCGGCCCAGGTCGAGGCGATGGACATGCTGGCGGCGGTGGCGGACGAGACCTGCCTGGAGGCGCCGTTCGAGCCGGGCGACCTGCAGCTCATGAACAACCACGCCGTCTATCACGGCCGCACGGCCTTCGCCGACGACCGCGGCGCCGGCAAGAGCCGCCACCTGCTGCGGCTCTGGCTCTCCGTCCCGAACAACCGGGCGCTGCCGGCCGGGTTCGAGGCGCTCTGGGGCCGGGGTGCCGCGGCGGCGAACAGCCTGCGCGGCGGCGTGCCGGTGGAGGCCTGAGCGCGCCGCTCACGCTCACTTCGCGGCGGTGAAGACCACCTCGATCAGCACGCCCGGGCCGAGATCCTTGACGCCGATGGTCGCGCGCGTCGGCAGATGAGCCTTGGGGAACCAGGCAGACCAGACCTTGTTCATCGCCGGCTTCATCGACATGTCGGTGATGAACAGCAGCGCGGTCAGGACCTTCTCGCGGCTCGATCCGTGCTCCTTCAGGAGAGCGTCGAGCTGGTCGAGGACGCTCGCCATCTGGCCGGCCATGTCGAGCTTGGTGTCCTCGGCCACGATGCCGCAGAAATTCAGGACGCCGTCGTGCTCGACGACCTCGTGGAGGATCCCCTCATAGCTGCCGCTGCGCTTGATCACGTCGCTTGCTCCC
>JAEULF010000356.1 GCA_016793965.1 Alphaproteobacteria bacterium
CGCTTCCTCGGGTCGAGCTCCTGCAGGGCGGCGTCGATCAGCGCGTCGAGCTTCGGGTTCGAGTAGCCGCCGAAGTTGCGCCACCCCTTCGTGTGCAGGTTCTCGCCGATGTACTCGTGCGGATCGATCAGGCCGAGCCAACCCCAGATCGACGCCTGGTAGTCGCCGGCCTTGAGGCGCTGGAAGACGGCGTTGGCGTCCGACACCTCTACGGTCAGCTTGGTGCCGAGCGTCTGGTTGACCTGTGCCACGACGACCTCGGCGAAGCGCTTCCACCACCCGGCTCCCCATGTCAGCACCTTGCCTTCGGTGCCCGCCTTGTACTTCGACTTGGCCAGCTCCGCCTTGGCCTTGGACGGGTTGAAGCTGGCGAGCTCCTGGGCCTTGCCGCCATAGGCGAGGGTCAGGGACGGCGGGATCAGGCCGGGCGTGGCGACGCCCTCGCCGAACAGCACGGCCGCAACGAGCGCATTGCGGTCGAATGCCATGGAGACCGCGCGGCGGAAATGCACGTCGTCGAAGGGCGGCTTGCGCAGGTTCATGTGCACGAAGCGGCAGTTGAGGCCCGCCTGCTTCATGACCTGCACCTCGCCCTTCTTCTCGAGGTCGGGGATGTCGTCGAAGGGAGCGGTGCTGGTCAGGTCGATCTGCTTGCCGAGGATCGCCGTCACCCCCGACTTTTCCTCCTGGATCAGCGGGATCTCGACGGCCGCCATGGCCGGCGCTCCGCCGAAGTAGTCGGCATGCACCACGAGGCTGACCTTCTCGCCGGACTTCCATTCCTTGATCTTGAACGCGCCGGTGCCGATCGGGGTCTTGCCGAACTGGTCCGGCCCCATCTCGGTGAACGCCTTCTTCGGGACGATCTGCGCGCCCGTGCGCGTGTTCGTCAGGAAGGCCAGCAGCGGGGCATAGGGATCCTTGGTCTTGAAGCGCACGGTCGTCGCGTCCGGCGTCTCGATCGCCGTGACGGAGGCGAACTTGCTCTTGTGCGCGGAGCCGTACTTCTCGTCCTGCAACCGCTCGAAGGAGAACTTCACGTCTTCCGCCGTCATCGTGCTGCCGTCGTGGAACTTCACGCCGCTGCGCAGCTTCACCTCGAGCGTCGTCGGATCGGCGTACCGGAAGGACTCCGCAAGGTCGGGGACGATCTCCATCTTGGCGTTGAACTTCACGAGCGCGTTGTGCGTCCCCCAGACGACGTACGCCTCGGGGATCAGGTTCGCCTTGCCCGGGTCGAGGGTGTTGATGACGTGGTAGCCGGTGATGCCGGCGCGGAGCGTCTTGCCTTGCGCCGAGGCGGTGCGCGCCGACCACGGCATCACCGCCGCTGCGACGCCCGTAGCAGCAGCCCCCTGCATCAGGCGCCGACGCGTCACCGCTTGCACGCTCTTCTCAAGCTTCGCCATTCCGACCTCCCCTGTGCGAGCGGGTCGTCCGTCCGCCGGCCCATCCTGGCCCTCACGGTCGTCGTCCGGCTCCTGTGAAACAGTCTTCACTCTCTGTCGCCGCCGCGCAATGGCGACGACGACCGAAGCCGCAATGCTAAGCTGCCGCCCTCGCAGCCGATGCGCCGGCCGCCGGCGCCCGCAGAACGGCGAGCAAGGGCTCGACGTCATCGAGCGCTTCCAGCCGCAGGACCGCCTCGATCGCACGATCAGCGGCGCCGTGGCCGACGAGCCGCCTGAACTTCGCCGCCAGAGCCGCATCGTCGAGCCGGGTCTCCGGTGTCCATGGGTCGCCCAGCGCGAAATCCGTCTCGGCATGCAGCGCCTTGCCGCCGGCGCGGAGCCGAACCCCGCCCGGCATCGTCCGGATCTGGTTGCGCTCGAAGTCCGCGGCGAAGCTGTCACCGCGCGGATGCGGCTCGACGCGAACCTTGGCCTTCATCGCCGCTACAGCCGGCGCCTCCGCCACCGCCGGATCTAGCCAGTCCGGCCCGGCGGGATAGCCAAGAACCAGCATCGCCACCATATGCGGGTAGCTGAACTGGCGGCTGGCAAAGGTGCGCGGCGCCGGGTTGGTGAAGCGGCCTGACAGCGCCAACGGGCCGGACTCGATCACGATCTCCTCGATGGCCTCGGGCGGGATGGGCTCCGCTGCAAGGAGCCGCGCCAGCGCCGTAAGGGGATAGTGGGTGAAGCGGCAGGTCGGCCAAGGCTTGTACGTGACGTCGCTGAGCATCCAGCGCGAGCCGAGGCGGTCGATCAGCAAGCTCGCGTCGGCGTGCGCGACCCCGCACATGCTGGCAAGCCCGTGCGCACCGTCGAGGATGCGCGGAAAGCCGGTCGAGCCGGCCGCGGCCGACAAGGCGCCGAACGCCCCGGCGACGGCGCACCAACCGGCATCGCAGTACTTGCAGTTCGGCAGGTCTACCGCGTTCGACCACTGCGCGCCTGCCGGCAGCGGCGCGTTGGAGCCGGCGAGGCCGATGGCCTCGGCGAACAGCGCAGGACCTAGGCCGAGGGCCCGGGACGCGGCGCCAGCGGCAGCCATGGCAACAGGTGCCGCGACGCCCCAAACGAGAGGAAACCCCGTGACGCGGCCACCCTCGACCTGCGCCACAGGGCCGATCCAACTGGCCACCCGGCCGCCTAGCTCATAGCCCGCGACCAGAGCGAGCAGGGTCTCGGCGCCGGAGAGGCCGTCGCGCTCCGCCAGGGCCAGCGCCGTCGTCACGGCCGCGACGCCGAAATGCGCGCCGACCGGGAACGTCTCGTCGAAGTCCATGGCATTGGCGATGCGGCCGTTGGCATAGAGGCCGCCGAGCAGCGACATGCGCCCGGGCGCAGCCGGCACGGTCACCGCATCTCCGTTTCCGTAGAGCGCGCCGAGCGACCGCGCGATCGGGCCGACCTCCGTGCGCGCGCCGGCTGCCAGGCAGCCGAGCGTGTCGAGCAGGACGCGCTTGGCCTCATGCCGAACCTGAGGCGGCACTGCGTCGAGCGTCAGCGCGCTGAGGTGATCCGCAAGCATCGCGGTCGGCGACGCTTCGCCATCGCGCACGCCCATGCTGTGCCTCCGCCGGACCCCAGGCCTTCTGGCATCATGCTGAGCGCGCAATGCCATGCCGTCAAATGCAGGAACCGACCGATCCTATGCGAAAGCGTTATAGGGGGCTGTTGCGCCTGGCAGCAGCGCCCGATCCTACGCGGAGCGACTCGCGAGAAGGCGCAGCTCGGCCCGGCAGGCGCGCAGCACGGCCAGGAACTCGCGGGCGGCGCGCGAGAGGGGCCGGTGGGCGGGATGCAGGATGCCGACATGCAGGTCGATGCGCGGGCGGAAAGGGACGGCGACCAGCCCGCGGCTACGGTGATCGCTCGCCGTGAAAGGGTCGACGAGGCCGACGCCGACCCCTTCGAGCACCAGCGCGCAGACCGCGGCGAAGTACGGCGTCTCGGCGACCAGCTGGCGGCGCACGCCGGCGCGCTCGAATACCTGGTCGACGAGGTGCCGACCGACGCTGGAGCGCGGCTGCGAGACGAAGGGCAGCCCGGCAAGGTCGCGCGGTTGCACCGAGCGCCGGCTGGCGAAGGCGTGCGCGCGCGGCACGACGAGGACATAGGGCGCGCGGCAGAAGTCCTCGACGGCGACGCCCAGGCCCTGGAACGGGTACTCCGCAAGCCCGATGTCCACCTGCTGCGACGCCGCGAGATCCTCGATGCGCGGCGACGCCGCGATGCCGAGGGAGACGCTGACGCCAGGATGCGCCTGCCCGAATCGCGCGATGGCGCGCGGGACGAATCCCAGGGCCAGGGCGGGCAGCGCCGCGATCTGCAAGTGCCCGGCGCTGGCCGTGCGGATGTCCTCCGCGACCTGCTTGATCTTGTCGACCGACAGGAACGCCCGCTCGACGGCATCGTAGAGAAGGTGCGCCTCTGGCGTCGGCACGAGCCTGCCCCTGCCGCGATCGAAAAGGGCAAGGTTGAGGCCGCGCTCGAGCTGCGCGAGGAGACGGCTGACCGCCGGCTGCGATACGTCGAGGAGCGACGCCGCTCCGCTCACGGTGCCCGCAAGGAAGAAGGCGCGGAACGCCTCGAGCTGCTTCAGGTTGATGGGCGACATGCGCGCACCCGGCTTGCGCGGCGCGGCATCCGTCGCGACAGTCGGCCGGCGCCGCCCCGCCGATGCGTCCCGTTCCCGGGGTCATTCGCTCTTGCTTAACAGGAGGTCTGCCTTGCGCACACCGCTTTCCGCGCTCGACGGCAAGTCGTTCGACGTCGTCGTCATCGGCGCCGGGGTCAACGGCAGCAGCGCCGCCCAGCACCTTGCCGCCGCCGGCTTCAGCACCCTGCTGGTGGACAAGGGCGACTTCGCCTCAGGCTCGTCGAGCCGATCGACGCGCCTCCTGCATTGCGGCCTGCGCTACCTGGCGCCCGGCGCATCGATGTGGGAGTTCGTGCTGCACCCGGACAAGCTCATGGTGGCCTTGCGCATGGCCAAGCAGGGCATGGAGTCGCGCGCCCAGATGGTGGAGGCCACGGGCGAGCGCACGCGGGCCCTGAAGTTCTGCTTCCCGATCTACGCCGACGGCCCCTATTCAGGCTGGCAGGTGGACCTGGCTTTCAGGCTCCTGACCGCGCTCGGGCCGAAGAGCGTACCGCTCGACTACCGCCGCCTCGACCGGGCGGAGGTCTCGCGCACGCCGCTGGTCCAATGGCTGCGCGCGCCTGAGACCCTGCGATCGGTCGCCATGTTCCGCGAGTACCAGTTCGAGTGGCCGGAGCGGATCTGCATGGACGCGGTGCTCGACGCCGAGCGCCTGGGCGCATCCGTCCGCAACTACACGTCGGCTGCCAAGCTGGACAAGCGGTCCGATGGCTGGGGCGTCGCGCTCAAGGACACGCTCGACGGCACCGGCGCCGCCGTGACGGCCAAGGTCGTTCTGAACATGGCCGGAATCTGGATCGACCAGGTCAACGCCAGCGCCGGCGTCCCCGGCGTCAAGCGCAAGATCCTGGGCACGAAGGGCGTGCATATCATGATCAGGCTGCCGCCGGAGTGCCAGGATTACGGCATCGCGACGCTCAACCGCGTGCGGGAGCCGTTCTACTGCGTGCCCTGGCGCGGCATGCACTACATCGGCCCGACAGAGACCGTCTACGAGGGCAACGTCGACGACATCAGGCCGGAGGACGCCGACATCGACTTCATCGTGTCGGAGGCCAACCACCTGCTCCCGGCGCTCAACCTCAAGCGCTCGGACATCCTGTTCACCTGGGCCGGCGTGCGGCCGCTCGGCGCCGATCCGGCCTATCCAAAGGGCAAGCGCTCGCGCGAGGTGCACGATCTCGCGGCCGAGGGCATGCCGAATGTCCTGGCGATGACCGCCGGCCCGGTGATGACCCACCGTTCGGCCGGACAAGCGATGACCGAGGCGGTCGCGCAGCGCCTCAAGCCGTCCAGGGCGCCCCAGCCGATCTCCTACGCCGCCAGGCGCTACGCCGATGATCCCGCCTCGCCGTCGCTGCTCAACGACCACCCGACGGTGAAGCTCGCGCATCTGCGGCAGGCCGCGGCGGGCGAGCACGTCACGAACCTCGCCGACATCCTGTTCCGCAGGACGGGCGCAGGCTGGACCGCGAGCATGGGATACGGCGCCGCAGAGAAGGCCGCGGAAGCGGTGGCCGACCTGATGGGATGGTCGCCGGCGCAGGTCCAGCAGGAAGCGCGCAAGTACCGCGCCTACCTGGAATCGCAGCACCGCACCGGGCAGCTGGCGTGAGGCAAGGCGACGCCGTCACTGCCCCTTGAGCGAGCGGACATAGGCGGAGACGTCCTTCACCTCGGCGGGATCCAGGCGGATGGCCGGCATGGTGAGCTGGCCGTGCCGCACCGGGAAGCCGTCGCTGAGGTTGCGCTCGAGCGATTCCTGCGTCCACCACGGCATGTTCGCGACCTGCGAGAAGGTCGGCGCCGTGCGCCCGTTGTGGCATTCCGTGCAATGCGCGGCAACGAGGCCGCGGCCGCGCGCAACGTCGCCCGCAGGGGCAGCCTGCTGGGCCAAGGCGACGGGCAGCAGCGACGCGGCGCCGAGCACGATGGCCGGAATGAGCAAGCGCATGTCGTCTCCTCCTGAAGGGCGGTATCGGTCAGTCGCGCAGCGCGCCGATATAGGCGACGACGTCGCGCACCTCGTTCTGCAGCAATGGCGTCGGCGGCATCTTCAGGTTCCCGTGCATCACGGGGATGCCGTCCGTCAACCCTTTCAGCAGGTAGGCGTCGGTCAGCTTGGGATTCTGCGCCAGCTTGGCAAAGGTCGGCGCCGTGCGGGCGTTGTGGCAGCTGACGCAATACTCGCGCGTGATGCGCTGCCCGTTCTTCCAGCTCGGCGCCGGCATCGGCGCGGGCGGCTTCGGGTCGTCGGCCAGAGCCGACATCGTACCGAGAGCGAGCGCCAGCGCGAGGATTGCGGCGATACGCGGCATCGAAGTGCCTCCATGCAAGGCAATGCTGACGCTCGCACTATCCGGACGCGCTCAATTCCCAGCCATGATCCAGGTCAATGGCCGGAGCGCCGCCCCGCAGACGGAGCGAGACGGGTCACTGGCTGGCCGTGATCCCGCCGTCCACATAGAGGACCTGCCCGGTGACGAAGCCGGCGCCGGGCGCACAGAAGAACAGCACGGGCGTCACGACGTCCTTCGGGTCGGCGATGCGGCCGAGGGGGATCCGGTCGAGAAGCTGCTGGCGGAACGCCGGGTTCTCCATCACGTGGCGGATCATCTCCGTGTAGACGAAGGTCGGCGCGACGCCGTTCACGGTGATGCCGTGCGGCGCAAGCTCCATGGCGTGCTGTTTGACCAGCATCACGAGAGCGCCCTTGGTCGCGCAATAGGCCGAGTAACCGCGCTTCCTCAGGCCGAGCTGGCTGCGCACCGAGAGCAAGTGGACCTGGCGCTGCACCGGGACCGCCTTGCCCGCAGCGCGCGCCGTCTCGGCAGCCTCGACCTGCCGGCGCGCCGCTGCCTGGCCGAGGAACATCGCGGCGCGGAGATTCACGCGGTAGACCTCGTCGAACGCGGCCTCGGTGACGTCCAGGATCGGCTCCTCGCGCTGGATGCCGATGCAGTTGACCAGCACGTCGAGGCCGCCGAGGCGCTCGGCCGCTTCATCCGTCGCCCGCCGCGCGTCCTCGACCGATTCCGCGTCGAGAGCGATGCCGACCGCCCCCCGCCCGATTGCGCGCGCCAGCTCCCAAGCTCTCTCGTTGCTGCGTCCGGCGACCGCGACCTTGGCGCCGGCAAGCGCCAGGCCCCAGGCGATCGCCTCGCCCAGCCCGCCGTAGCCGCCGGGCAGGAAGCAGCGCAGCCCGGCGAGGTCGCCCAGGCTGGGCAGCTCGCGCGCGAAATCGACGCTGGGCGTGATCTCTCCCATCGGGCCGGCCTCACGTCTCGCCGCGGATCTGGCGCAAGACGCCCAGCGTGTCGAAGAACTCGTAGAACTGCATCACCCTTCCCTCGCGCATGCGGAACAGATCGACCTTGGCCGTTCGCGCCACGCGGCCGGACGCGCGGTGACGGTGCGCGACGCGACACAGCCCGGCAACCGAGTCGCCGTCGCCGATCACGGCATCGACGTCGTAGCTCATCAGCTCGAAATCGGCGGCGATCCTGGTGAGGGTCGCAGCGACCGCGTCGCGGCCCGAGGCCGGCGCGGCGAAGCCGAAATCGTCGCTGCGCGCGGCGCTCACGTAGCTCGCGTCCGCAGCGAGGGAGTCCAGGAACGGTCGCACGTCGTGCCGGCCGTAGGCCTCATAGCAGTGCCGGATCTGCGCCTTGTTTGCGATGACCGTCGCAGCGTCGGCTGCGTCGGCCCCAGCTGCCGGCACGAACATCAACCGCTCGGCGAGCGCGGACGGCGACTGCTGCGCCGGCTCGCCGCGCCGCCAGGCGTCGATGCCGGCGGTGTCGAAGAACTCGTCCAGCTCCACGATCCGCCCTTCGCTGAGCCGGATCGCGTTAGCAATGTCGACCTCCGACTGCATGCCGTCCGAGTTGCGCCGCACGCGGCCGCAGGAGAGCACGACGGCGCGATCTCCCTCGGCGACGATGCAGCGCGCCTCGAAACGCAGCCAGGCGTACTCGGACGCGATGGCCGCGATGTACCGGCGCACCCCGTCGATGCCCTGATGGACGCCGCCGAACGGGAAGCTCGCGCGCGGCGCGTGCGCCGTGAAGCGCACGTCCGGCGCCATGGCGGTGAACAAAGGCTGCGGGTCGCCCCGCCCATAGGCCGCGTACATGTTGGCCAAGAGCACCTTGTTCCGCGACACGCCGCTCTCCCGGGTCGCGGCCTTCAGTCAAAATGGAGGCCGCCGTTGACGTCGATGATCTCGCCGGTGATGAAACCAGAAAGCGGCGAGACGAGGAAGCGCGCGACGTTCGCGACCTCCTCCGGCTCCAGGAACCGGCCGACCGGGATCTGCTTCAGCAGCGCTTGGCGCTGCGCCTCCGAGAGCTGCTCGGTCACCATCGGCGTCTTGATGTAGGCCGGCGCGATCCCGTTCACCGTGATGCCGTCGCCGGCGACCTCGCGCGCGATCGAGAAGGTCAGCGCGCTCAAGCCGCCCTTCGACGCGGTGTAGGCCGTGCCCGCGGTGATGCCGCCGCTCTTCATGGCGAGCGAGCAGATGTTGACGATGCGGCCCCAGCGCCGCGCGCGCATGCCCGGCAGCACCGCGCGCGACAGGTAGAACGCGCCGTCGAGATTGACGCCCATGACGCGGCGCCACTCCTCCGGCTCGGTCTGCACGGTCTTGTTGTTCGACAGGATGCCGGCGTTGTTGACCAGCACATCCACGTCGCCCTGAGCCTTGCGCAAGGCCGCGACGGCCGCAGCGACGGCCGCCGGATCGGCGACATCGAGCGGCATCGGCATGGCGCCGCGCCCGAGAGACGCCGCGGCCTCTTCTGGCTTCGCCCGCTCCAAGTCGGCGACGGCGACGCGCAGTCCGTCGGCGAGCAGCGCCTTGCAGATCGCACGGCCGAGAGCGCCGCAGCCACCTGTCACCACCGCCAGCTTGCCCTCGAGTTTGCCGAACTCCATCGCGTGCCGCCCTCTCGTCCGTCGATTTGCCCCCGCCCTAGGCCACAAGCCCGCCCAGATACGACCGCACCGCAGGCATGGCGGCGAGCGCGTACCAGTCCGGAACGCGCTCGACGCGGCCCTTCTCGACGAAGACGAAGCCCTCGCAGATCTCGCGCAGCACATCGAGCTGGTACGCGGCGGTCGGGTGCAGGCAGACGAAGACCAGCCTCCCCTCGCCGCGCAGCTTCCGGAAGAAGTCCAGCATGAAGCCGATGTAGCCGTCCTGCAGGTTGAGCTGCGGCTCGTCGAACAGGTGCACCATCGGCTGGTCGCTGCGCGCGCGCTCCATCAGGAAGGACGGGCGGAGCTGCGCGAAGCGGCGCACCTGATAGGACTGGTGGTAGTGGATCGCCAGCCGGTCGCGCTCGGCGTAGCGCACGCGGTGGATGTCCTGGCCCATGCAGAGCACGCGGCCCGCCGTCGGCGCGTTGCCGCCGGTCATGATCTCGAACAGCGTCGTCTTGCCCGCGCCGTTCGGCCCCATGACCCCGACGATCTGCGAGCGCTCGAAGGCGAGGTCAGCCTCCAGCGAGAAGGTCAACCGGCGCGCCGGCCAGCCGCGCCGGTACTCCTTGCGCAGCTTGTCGAGGACGAGGATCGGCTCGGCCATGGCGCTCAAGCCCCCACAAGGCGGCGACGCAGCGCCGCGTCGTCGCGCAGCACGGCGGCCGGCCCGGAATGGACGACGCGGCCGAGGTCGAGCACCGTCGCTCGGTCGGCGACGGAGAGCGCCAGGGCCGCGTTCTGCTCGACCATGACGACGGCGATGCCCTCGGCCTTCAGCCGGCGCACGACGGCGAGCACGTCGGCAACGATGCGCGGCGCCAGGCCCTGGCTGGGCTCGTCCAGCAGAAGGAGCCCCGGCGAGCCGAGCAGCGCCCGCGAGATCGCCACCATCTGCATCTCGCCCCCCGACAGGTTCTCCGCCTCGCGCTCCATCAGGTGCTCGACCGGCGAGAAGATCTCGAACGCCTCCTTGAGCGTCCAGGCGCGGAAGCGCGTGCGCTTCTGCCCGATCGCCA
>JAEULF010000420.1 GCA_016793965.1 Alphaproteobacteria bacterium
GCGCGGGCAGGCCGAGGCCAATGCCCTGGACTTCCTGGGGTCGACCCTGGCGGCGTTCGGCTGCATCGCGAGCCTCACCGCCGCGATCCTGATGTTCGAGCTGGTCGGCGGCTCGATTGCCCAATCCGGCGGGGCGATCGCGACGCCGTTGCTGCCTGCCGCATTCGGCTTCCTGGCTTGGAGGCTCTTGCTCGCTCCCGCGGCGGCAACACTGCGGACGCGCGCCGCCGACCTGCGCCTGGCGCGCTATCTCGCCGTCGAGTGCTTGGCGCTGCTCGCGGACGGGCGCGAGCCGAGCGCCGTCGCCGAGGAACTCGCGAAACCAGGACCCAGAGCGCCCGGAGGCCGGAACGCCCGCCCGTGAGGCCGGCCCGTTACCGCTATTGCGCAAGTGGCCCGATAGCGCCCCGCCGCAGCACCGTGAGTCAACAGGATGAACGCTTGTCCCAGCGGTTCGCTCGCCATGCGGCACCGTCCCCTCGCCTCTATGCGCCTCGCTCTGCCGCGTGTTAGGAAAAACGAAAGGACGAGCGGCGTTTGCTCTGCCTGGTGCGGGCCTCCGCGCCGTTGCCTGGTCTCGGGAGCGGCGGGCGAACGGTCCGAGCATGCGGCCATAGCGCCGCGCCGCGGGTCGCGGGGGCACCGCGCAAGGGGTATCGACGATGTCGATCAATACGCTGCTGGGCGTCATCTTCGGCATGGTGATGGTGATCGGGTCGATCGGCCTGGCCACCAGCAACTTCCTGGTCTTCTGGGACAGCGCGAGCATCGTGCTGGTGCTGGGCGGGACGATCGCCTCGACCTTCATCAGCTACGAGGCGCGCTACGTCCTGCTGGCGATCCGCGACGGCCTCTTCCGCACGCTGATGGTGCAGCGCGTCGGCCGCAACATCCTGAACTTCGAGGTCGGCCGCATCATCCGCTGGGGCTATGTCGTCCAGGCCAAGGGCCCGCTGGCGCTCGAGCAGGAGGTCCGCAAGATCAAGTCCGAGGACGCGTTCGTGGGATTCGGCGTCGAGCTCCTGATCACCGGCTACACGGGCAAGGAAGTCCGCGAGATCATGATGAACGCGGTCGAATCGACCTTCGACCGCTCGGTCGTGCAGTCGGACATCCTGAAGTACATGGCCTCGACCGCGCCTGCCTTCGGCATGATCGGCACCGTCATCGGCCTCGTGGTGATGCTGGAGCAGCTCGGCGGCGACCCGACCAAGATGGGCCCGGCCATGGCCGTCGCCCTGTTGACCACGCTCTACGGCGTGCTGCTCGCGCGCCTGGTGTTCCTGCCCGGCGCCACCAAGATCCGCCAGCGCGAGGAGATCAGGCGCTTCCGCAACTACCTGATCGCGGAGGGATTGGGCCTCCTGGCCGACCGCAAGAACCCGCGCATGATCCAGGACACGATGAACAGCTTCCTCGATCCGGCGATCCATTTCGACATCGACCAGCAGCTGCGCAGCCGCCAAGCCGGCGCGGCCGCCGGCGGCGGCGCTGCCCGCAGCCGCGGCTGAGCAGCGGACCAGGAGGCGACGCCCATGCCGTTGGCGAAGCGCAAGAATGATGTCTACGAGGAGGACTGGCTCACCACCTACGCCGACGCGATCACTCTGGTGATGATCTTCCTGCTGACCATGATCGCCATCTCGAAGATCGACATCACGAAGCTCGAGGAGCTGTCGGCGAGCTTCGCCTCCGAGCTCGGCAAGAAGGACATCGTCAAGCCGATCTCGCTCCTCGAGTCGCAGATCCAGCAGATCCTCGCCGACGTCGAGATCTCTAGCGACGTGTCCGTGTCGAAGGACACGACCGGCGTCGTCGTCGAGTTCCCCGGCAAGGTGCTGTTCCCGACCGGCACGGAGATCTCGCCGGCCGCCGCCAAGGCGCTATCCGAGATCGCCCTGACCTCGACGGCGCCGCGCTACCGCCACTACGTCGTCGAGGTCCAGGGGCACTCCAACCCGAACCAGCCGACTGCGCCGTTCCCGAGCGCCTGGGAGATGACGACGGCGCGCGCCAGCCGGGTCGTCCGGTACTTCGCCCAGGAAGGCGTCGTGAGCACGCGCCTCGTCGCGACCGGCTACGCCGACGGCAATCCGAAGCTGCCGGAGATCGAGGGCCCGAAGATCGAGCGGACGGGCACTCTGCGCGGCACCTCCGAGCAGCAGAAGGCGGCCGAGAAGGCGCGGCGCGAAGCGATTGCGACGTTGCCGATGCCCGACAACGACCGGGTGGTCATCCGCATCCACCCGCCGATCGACCCCGAGACCGGGCTGTCGATCATCGCCCCGCCCGAGCAGCCTTCGGGCGCCCCGGCCGCAGGCGGCGGCAAGGCCAAGAGCTGACGCCTGCCTCTGGACGGTGCCGGCCATGCCGCTGCGGTCCGCCCCTGCCGGCGCGAGACGGCGCAGCATGAGGCTGGCGCTCTTCGCCTCTGGCACTGCGCTCGTCGCGCTCGCGGCCTGCCGCTTCGGCCTCGGCATCGGCTGGGCGCCGAGCGTCATGATCGCCCTGCTCCTCGCCTCAGTGCACGGCGCCGTCATCCTCGCGGTCCGCGCCGACCGTTCGAGGAAGGAGCTGGCCAAGCTGCGCGCGGTCGGATCGGCGTTCTTCACTGAGGCCGAGATCGCGGCGCTCGTACGCAACCCCCAGGGCCTCCTGCGCGAGCGCAGGGCATGCCCGCTCACGCGCGGCGCGAGCGTGGCGCCGCCGGGCGACCCGCCGCCGGCGCCGCCGCCCGTCCGGTGACAGCGGCTGGCGTCTCGGCTAGTCTCGCCCGTCTGCGCGCTGGGACGAGGTCGCGATGCTCAAGCTTTGGAAATGGGTCCGGTCGAAGGCCTACCTGATCGTGCCGCTGATCGTGCTCCTCGCCGGGCTCGGCCTGCGCGCCTTCGATCCCGGGCCGATCAAGCAGCTGCGCAACCTCGTCTTCGACTCCTACCAGCGCATCCAGCCGCGCCCGTATCTCAATCCGCAGCAGGGCCCCTATGGCGTCGGCGTGCGCATCGTCGATATCGACGACGACTCGCTGGAGAAGATGGGCCAGTGGCCGTGGTCGCGCAACCAAGTCGCCGACATGATCGCGCAGCTGACCAATCTCGGCGCCGCGACGATCGTGTTCGACTTCGTGTTCCCCGAGCCCGACCGCACCTCGCCGCGCATGATCCTGCCGACCTGGGCGCAGGCCGTCGAGCAGTTCCCCGAGCTGAAGACGCTCGCCACGAAGGCCGAGCAGCTCCCCGACCCCGACGAGCAGCTCGGCGGCATCATCGCCCACCCCGACGTCAACGTGGTCACCGGCTTCGCGCTGACCATGGGCAACACCCCTCGCGTGCCCGTGCTGCGCGCGAGCTTCGCCCAAGGCGGCGATGATCCGCGCTACTTCGTCCACAAGTACGTCGGCGCAGTCGCCAACCTGACGGTGATCGAGAAGGGCGCCAAGGGCAACGGCAGCTTCAACATGGTGCAGGACCCGGACGGGCTCGTCCGGCGAGTCCCGCTCGTCGTCGGGCTGAAGAGAGAGCAGCCGAAGTCCAAGGAGCTGAGCGACCAGTTCGAGCTCTATCCGACGCTGGCGGCCGAGGCGCTGCGCGTCGTCCAGGGCGCCAAGACGTTCATCATCAAGGCCTCCGGCGCCAGCGGCGAGCAGGCCTTCGGCGAGAAGACGGGCATCACGAGCGTCAAGATCGGCCGCCTGGAGGTCCCGACCAACCGGGAAGGCGAGGTGCTGATCCACTACACGGAGAATGTCCCCGAGCGCTACGTCCCGGCGTGGCAGGTCTTCGAGAAGGGGTTCGACGCGTCGAAGATCGAGGGCCATGTCGTCTTCATCGGCACCAGCGCCGCCGGCTTGAAGGACCTCCGGTCGACCGTGCTGGACCCGGCGCTGCCCGGCGTCGAGGTGCACGTCCAGCTGCTCGAGCAGGTGCTGACGAACCACTACCTCACGAAGCCCGATTGGGCCGACGGGCTCGAGATCGTCTCGATGCTGATCATGGGCTCGCTCCTGATCTTCATCCTCGGCGTGGTCGGCGCGCTGCCCGCCGCCGTGGTCGGCGGCGTGTTCGTGGCGGCGGCGGTCGGCGCATCGTGGTACGGCTACGTCGGGCCGCGCCTGCTCGTGGACCCGGTCTTCCCGATCCTTGTCGCCACGCTCATCTACATCAGCAGCACGGTCATCCGGTACATGGACACCGAGCGCGAGAAGGAGCGCGTCCGCGGTGCCTTCGGCATGTACCTGTCGCCGACCATGGTCGAGCAGCTCGCCGGCGACCCGGAGAAGCTGCAGCTCGGCGGCGAGATGCGCGAGATGTCCATCATGTTCATGGACGTGCGCGGCTTCACCACGATCTCCGAGCAGTTCGACGCGGTCGGCCTGACGCGCTTCATGAACAAGTTCCTGACGCCGATGTCCGACATCATCATGGAGCGCAAGGGCACCATCGATAAGTACATCGGCGACTGCATCATGGCGTTCTGGAACGCGCCGATCGACGACTCCGAGCACGCGCAGAACGCCTGCCGCTCCGCGCTGGAGATGATCCGGCGGCGCGAGGTCCTCAACGTCCAGTTCAAGGCGGAGGCCGAGCAGGAGAAGCGCAAGCACGTGCCGCTGAACATCGGCATCGGCGTGAATACCGGCCTGGTCTGCGTCGGCAACATGGGCTCCGAGCGGAAGTTCAACTACTCGGTGCTCGGCGACGACGTGAACCTGGCGTCCCGCCTGGAGGGACAGTCGAAGCCCTACCACGTCGATTTCGTGATCGGCGAGAACACGGAGGCGCTGCTGCAGGGCAAGTTCGCCTCCCTCGAGCTCGACCTGATCAAGGTCAAGGGCAAGACCAAGCCGGTGCGCATCTTCACCGTTCTCGGCGAGGAGGACGTCCAGGCGAGCGAGGAGTTCCAGAAGCTCAAGGTCGCGCATGACGCGCTGATCCAGTCTTACCGCGCCCAGGCCTGGGACAAGTGCGACAAGCTGATCCCGATCTGCGAGCAGCTGTCGCTCGTGCCGACGCTCAAGTCAGGCCATGGCTTCTACGGCGTGATGAAGGAGCGCGTGGAAGAGTTCCGCCAAGCGCCGCCGGGAGCGGATTGGGACGGCGTCTACGTCGCGACCAGCAAGTAGCGGCTCGGGAGCGCCGGATTCCGCGGCTCGCCGCCGTTGTTGCTCCGCAGCATCGGCTGTGGCACAAGACCGGCCTCGCGCGGCGGCGCGATGCCGGTCTGCGCCGGGCATCGGAGTCCGGCGCCCCCTGGTTCGCCTAGGTTTCCCGCCCCAAGGTCCCCTGCCCCATGATCAAACGCGTCCGCAAGGCGATCTTCCCGGTCGGCGGGCTCGGCACGCGCTTCCTGCCGGCGACCAAGTCCATGCCGAAGGAGATGCTGCCCGTCGTCGACAAGCCATTGATCCAGTACGCGGTCGAGGAGGCGAAGGCAGCCGGGATCGAGGAGTTCATCTTCGTCACCGGGCGCGGCAAGCAGGCGATCGAGGATCATTTCGACTACAGCTACGAGCTGGAGGAGACGCTGCGCACGCGCGGCAAGAACGACCTGCTGGCCCAGGCCCGCGACGTCGTGCTGGGCGCCGGCGCGATCTTCTACACCCGCCAGCAGGAGCCGCTCGGCCTCGGCCACGCCGTCTGGTGCGCCCGCGCGCTCGCCCGCGACGAGCCGGTGGCCGTGCTCCTGGCCGACGACCTGATCCTGTCGAGGAAGCCTGTCCTGGCGCAGATGGTCGAGGACTACGACCGCGTCGGCGGCAACCTGGTCGCCGTCATGGAGGTGCCGCGCGAGCACGTGTCCCGCTACGGCATACTCCATCCCGGCGCCGAGCGCGGCCGCATGGTCGAGGTCAAGGGACTGGTCGAGAAGCCGAAGGTGGCCGACGCGCCGTCCAACCT
The DNA here is from genome assembly GCA_016793965.1 of Alphaproteobacteria bacterium. Taxonomy (GTDB): domain Bacteria; phylum Pseudomonadota; class Alphaproteobacteria; order JAEULF01; family JAEULF01; genus JAEULF01. The sequence continues at coordinate 5,898 of JAEULF010000420.1, forward strand.
CGCGGTCATCGGCCGCTACATCCTGCAGCCGGAGATCTTTGCCCACCTCGAGTTGAAGCAGAAGGGCGCGGGCGGCGAGATCCAGCTCACCGACGGCATGGCGCGCATGATCGGGCACGGCCCGTTCCACGGCCATCGCTTCGAGGGCACGCGCTTCGATTGCGGCGACAAGGTCGGGTTCCTCGAGGCGACCATCGCCTTCGCGCTGGACCGCGAGGACATCCGCGAGGGGCTGAAGCGCCGCCTCGGCGCCTTGCTGCTCGACGGGTCCAAGTGAGTCCCGGGACCGCGCCCGCCGCGGCGCCGCGCGCTCCCCGCCACCGGCCACTCACCCTCGCTCGCGACCAGGAGACACCATGCGCATCGCGATGATCGGCACCGGCTACGTCGGGCTCGTCTCAGGCGCCTGCTTCTCGGAGTTCGGGCATACCGTCACCTGCGTCGACAAGGACCGCGGCAAGATCGACCTGCTGCTGAAGGGCGAGATCCCGATCTTCGAGCCGGGACTCGACGACCTGGTCGCCAGCAACGTGCGCGACCAGCGCCTCTCGTTCACGACGGACCTTCCGACCGCCGTCCGCGGCGCCGACGCCGTCTTCATCGCCGTCGGCACGCCGGCGCGCCGCGGCGACGGCCATGCCGACCTCTCCTACGTCTTCGCCGCGGCGAAGGAGATCGCCATGGCGATCACCAGCTACGCCGTCATCGTCACCAAATCGACGGTGCCCGTCGGCACCGGCCGCGAGGTCGCGCGGATCGTCTCGCAGGCGCGCCCCGACCTCAAGGAAGGCATCGGCTTCGACGTCGTGTCGAACCCGGAGTTCCTGCGCGAGGGCTCGGCGATCGAGGACTTCATGCGCCCGGACCGCGTGGTCATCGGCACGGCGGCGCCGCGCGCGCAGGAGGTCATGAAGCGGCTCTACCGCCCGCTCTTCCTCATCGAGACGCCGATCGTCGTCACGACGATCGAGACGTCGGAGATGATCAAGTACGCCGCCAACACCTTCCTCGCGACCAAGATCACCTTCATCAACGAGATCGCCGACCTGTGCGAGAAGGTCGGCGCCGACGTGCACGACGTCGCCAAGGGCATCGGGCTCGACGGCCGCATCGGGCGGAAGTTCCTGCATCCCGGCCCGGGCTACGGCGGCTCCTGCTTCCCCAAGGACACGCTGGCGCTGGTGCGCACGGCGCAGGAGGCGAGCTCGCC
>JAEULF010000375.1 GCA_016793965.1 Alphaproteobacteria bacterium
ACACGAGCATGTGCCGCTTCTTGCCGGTCCAAGGTATCACGCTGACATCAAGGTCGAATCGGCAACCCACCGTCTTGAGCGGAGCCCCGCTGGCGCGGACAGTGTTCGCACGGCGCCCGGTGGGCGTCGGTGAGTGCGGAGTCGAGATCAGGGACCGAGCGGAAGAAGGCTCTCGGTTGCGTGGGTCGCGTCGGGGGATCGCGTCGGTGGATCGCTACGTGGGGATTGTTTCGGGCGTGCTTCTCGTCCCCTCGATCTGCTAGTCTGACTCATTGATCAGGCGAGGCAGGCGATGCAGGAGATGCCGGTCCGGATAGTCGGAAGGGCGCGCGATCGGGCCCCGGGCTTGGCCCAGCCGACGGCAGCGGAGCGGGCTTGGGTCGGCGCCAAGCTCGCTGGCGTCCGTGTCGGTCCCAAAGGCGTCTTCAAGTATGCCGACCACGACGCCGCGGCTGCGGCGCGGGAGGCGTGGGAGGCCGACGAGATCGATGCCCGCCGCCGGGTCTCGCGGCTGCGCACCGCGCGCAAGCCTGCCGCCGCGTGACGCGGCCACCGTGGCGGCGCTGCCGTGACGGACGCGACCGAAGCGGCCCGCTGGGATGACGTGGAGACCGTGGCGCGGCTGCTGGCTGCGCACGCGGTCGAGTACATCCTCGTCGGCGGTTATGCCTTGTTCGCCAACGGCATCGTCCGCCTGACCCAGGACATCGACATCGTCGTGCGCGTCGCGCCGGAGAACAGCCGGCGCTGGATCGCCGCGCTGTCGCGCCTGCCCGATGGGATCGCCGCCGGCCTCGCCGGCGAGGACGATCCGTTCCCGCGCGACGAGGACACCGGCGCCCTCGGCGTCATCCGGATCAACGACGCCTTCACGGTCGACGTCATGCCGTCGGCCTGCGGCCTGTCCTATGAGCAGCTCCTGCCCTATCGCGACTTCCTCGACTACGAGGACGGGCTCGCCGTGCCCGTGCTCAATCTGGAGGGCCTGCTCCTGACCAAGCGCGGCTCGCGCCAGAAGGACATGGTCGATGCCGAGGCTCTGCGCCTCGCCATCGCGCGCGCCAAGGGGAAGGCATAGCCTCCGCCCCCGCTACTCCGCGCGCACGAGCACGTGGCGCTTCTTGCCCGCGGAGAGCTTGATCGCGTCGCCGGCGCGGTCGCTCAGGGTCACCGCCTGCATCTCGTTCGGCACCGGCTTGTCGTTGACCCGCGCGCCGCCGTCGCGGATCAGCCGGCGCGCCTCGCTGTTCGATGTGGCGAGGCCGGCGCGGCGGAACAGCTCGAAGGCAGGGATGCCCTTCGCCAGCTCGGCCTGCGGCACGGCGATCGAGGGCAGGTCGGCGGCGGCCTGGCCCTGCTCGAAGGTCCGGCGCGCGGTCGCCGCCGCCTGCTCGGCCGCCGCGCGGCCATGCGCCAGCGCCGTCGCCTCGGTCGCGAGCACCTTCTTCGCCTCGTTGATCTCGGCTCCCTGCAGCGCCGCCAGCCGGGCGACCTCGGCCAGCGGCAGCTCGGTGTAGAGCTTGAGGAAGCGGCCGACGTCGGCGTCCTCGGTGTTGCGCCAGTACTGCCAGAAGTCCCAGGGCGACAGGCGGTCGGCGTTGAGCCAGACGGCGCCCGACGCTGTCTTGCCCATCTTGGCGCCCGATGACGTGGTGAGCAGCGGGCAGGTGATGCCGAAGAGCTCGCGCCCGTCGACCCGGCGCGCCAGCTCGATGCCGTTGACGATGTTGCCCCACTGGTCCGAGCCGCCCATCTGCACGCGGCAGCCGTGGCGCCGCGCCAGCTCGACGAAGTCGTAGGCCTGCAGGATCATGTAGTTGAACTCGATGAAGCTCAGCGGCTGCTCGCGCTCCAGCCGCAGCTTGACCGAATCGAAGGACAGCATGCGGTTGACCGAGAAGTGGCGGCCGTACTCGCGCAGGAACGGGATGTAGGCCAGCGTGTCGAGCCAGTCGGCGTTGTCGACCATGACCGCCTCGGTCGGCCCGGAGCCGAAGGCGAGGTAGCCGGCGAAGCAGCGCTTGATCGAGGCCTTGTTGGCCCCGATCTCCGCGTCGGACAGCAGCTTCCTCGTCTCGTCGCGGCCGGAGGGGTCGCCGACCTTCGTCGTGCCGCCGCCCATGAGCACGATCGGGCGATGGCCGCAGCGCTGCGCCCAGCGCAGCATCATGATCGAGATCAGGCTGCCGACATGCAGGCTGTCGGCGGTGCAGTCATACCCGACATAGAGGCTCAGCGGGCCGGCTTCCGCCGCCGCCAGCAGCCCGGCGCGGTCGGTGACGTCCTGGAGGAAGCCCCGAGTCTCCAGGATCTCGATGAACTCGGCCCGCTGCGCGCGATCGGCCCGTTGCGCGCGATCGGCTTGATGCCCGGACATGCTGCGCCGCACTCCCGTTGCGTTTCCTTTACCAAAGGGGCGGCATTCCTAGCAGAGCGGCGGCCGGGGCGCCATTCGCGGGGCGGCGGCCGCGGCACGCCGGCGGCGTCGCCCAGGGGCGGGAATTGCCCGGCGGTTGCTGGCGCAGCGCCGGCGCTGCTATAAGCGGCGCTGGAATCCAGCCGCTCGCACGGCCGGGCGCATGCGGCCGGGCAGGTGCGGGCGAGACCAAAGGGGGCGGGGAGGGTCCGTGGCGAAGCTCGAGGTCAGGCTGGCGTGCAAGGCGATCAACGGCACGTCGTTCTCGGCCATTACGCGCTCCGAGTACAAGAACATCATGGAGAGCGAGTACTGGCAAGAGGGCCTGCAGGAAGTCATCAACATGCAGCAGATCGAGATCATCTCGACCGCGAGCGAGTACAGCTCGGTCGAGGTGACGCTCGGCGACTTCCATAAGACCTACTTCGCGCCGGGCGAGGGCGTCGACGACCCGAGCGAGGTGCTCACGCTGGAGAAGCTGCCGGTCACGGAGTTCCACCGGTTCAGTCGGCCGGCGAAGATGACGAAGAACGACGTCATCATCCTGCACCGCGACTCCTACAAGGGCTGGCTCGCGGCCAAGATCGACGTCGCCGACGGCGCGAAGTTCGACCCGAAGCACCTCGCCATCGGCATCATCGACCTGCCGAAGCTGAACGCGCTGGTCGCCGACGAGCGCGTCAAGTTCCTGATCGAGTTCGGCGCCATCCCGGCGGAGCAGAACTTCCGGTCCATCATCTATGACGGGATCGAGGAGAGCCTGCGCGCGGAGATCGAGGGCTGGCGCATCAGCGAGTACGTCGCCGTCAAGTGGTCGGACGAGGAGAAGGGCTGGATCGTCGACCAGCTCTACTTCGACAAGGAATATGCGTAGGCCGGCGCGCGCTCGGGCCGTCGTCGCCGCGCTCCGGTCCTGTCGCCTGCCATCCGCCGAGACGCGGGCCCTCACCCCGAGCCTGGCGATGGGCGCCTGCCCCTCAGGATGAGGACGGGGTGGCCACGCGGTCCTCTTCCTGAGGAGGGCGCGCCCGTCTCGAAGGATGAGCAAGCGGCGGAACTCCCATCGCAGCGGGCCCCGGAGGCCTCATCCATGAGCGACACGGTCCTGGCCGTCGGCTTGATGAGCGGCACCTCGCTCGACGGCGTCGATGCGGCGCTGCTCGACACCGACGGCGTCGCGCAGGCGCGGCCGCGCCGCGGTGCCGCCGTCACCGTGCCTTACGATCCGGCCTTCCGCGCGCGCCTCAGGCGCTTTTTCGGCGCCGCGGCGCTGGACCCCGCCTGCGCCGGGGAGCGCGCCGCGGCGGCGGCGGAGCTGACCCGCGCGCATGCCCAGGCGGTGCGCGCGCTGCTGGAGCGCGCGGGCGTGCCGGCCCATGCGGTCGCCGTCGCCGGCTTCCACGGCCAGACCCTGCACCACGCGCCGGCGCGCGGCCGGCCCGGCGACGGCATCACCGTCCAGATCGGCGACGGCGCGCTGCTGGCGCGGCTCACGGGCATTCCCGTCGTCAGCGACTTCCGCTCGGCCGATGTCGCGGCGGGCGGCGAGGGGGCGCCGCTCGTCCCCGCTTACCACCAGGCGCTGGCCGCCGGGCTTGAGCGCCCGCTGGCCGTGCTCAACATCGGCGGCGTCGCCAACGTCACCTATGTCGGCGCGGACGGCGCGCTGCTCGCTTTCGACACCGGTCCGGGCAACGCGCCGATCGACGACTGGATGCTCGCCCGCGCCGGCGCCGCCTTCGACGCCGGCGGTGCCCTCGCGCTGTCGGGCCGGCCGAGCGCCGGCGTCGTCGCCGGCTTCCTGGCCGATCCCTACTTCGCCCGCCTGCCGCCCAAGTCGCTCGACCGCGACGCCTTCGCCATGCTCAAGCCCGCCGCGCTCGGGGACCTGGCTCCGGCCGACGGGGCCGCGACGCTCGTCGACTGCTGCGCGGCGGCCGTGGCGGCGGCGGCGGCGCACTTCCCGGCACCGGCGCGGCGCTGGCTGGTGACCGGCGGCGGCCGCTCCAACGACGCGATCATGGCGGCGCTGCGCCAGCGCCTCGGCGTGCCCGTCGATCCGGTGGACAGCGTCGGCTGGGACGGCGACGCCCTGGAGGCGCAAGCCTTCGCCTATCTCGCCGTGCGCAGCCTGAAGGGCCTGCCGCTGAGCTTCCCCGGCACGACCGGCGTGCCGCGCGCGATGCCGGGCGGCCGGCTGCACCGCCCCCAGGGGAGCTAGGACGTGCCGCTCATCCAGGCCGCCGGCCGCACGGTCGAGATCGCGCTCGCTGCTTTCGACAAGGACGGCACCTTGGTGGATTTCGACCGGCTCTGGGCGACGAAGATCCGTGCCAGCGTGACGGCGGTTCTGGAGCGCACGGGCAGGAGCGACGGGCTGGAGCCGCTGCTGCTGCGCACCCTCGGCGTCGATGCGGCGAGCGGGTCGGTGCTGCCGGAGAGCCCGATGGCGGTCTCGACGCTCCCCAAGATCGGCACGATCTGCGCCGCGGTGCTCTACCAGCACGGCTTCGGCTGGCGGGAGTCCGAGACCATCGTGCGCGAGGCGTTCCAGCCGGTGCTGGAGGCGCCGGCACCGCCCGACGCGCTGCGCCCGATCGGCGACGTGGCAGCGCTCTTCGCGGACTTGAAGCGCAGCGGCGCCGCCGTCGCCATCGTCACCAGCGACGACCGGAGGTCGACGTCGCAGACGCTCGCGCCGCTCGGCATCGAGGCCCTGGTCGACGGCATGGTCTGCGGCGACGACCGCTTCGCCAGCAAGCCGTCCCCCGACGGACTGCTGCACCTCGCGCAGTCGCTCGGCGTGGCGCCCGACCAGGTGATGATGGTCGGCGATTCGGCGACCGACGTGCTCACCGGGCGCAATGCCGGTGCGGGGCTCTGCGTCGGCGTCCTCTCCGGCATCGGCCGGCACGAGGACATGGCGCCGCACGCCGACGCGGTGCTGCCGGACATCCACGCGCTGCGCATCCTGCAGGGAGGCTGAGCCATGCCGCGCTTCCCGGACGTGCGCAACCACATCGGCGGCCGGCCCGTCGAATCGACGAGCGGCGCGCGCTTCGAGACGCGCGATCCGGCCAGCGGCGAGGTCCTGGCGCTGGTGGACCAGGCTGGTGCGGGAGAGGTCGAGCGCGCCGTCGCCGCCGCGCGCGACGGCCAGCGCGCCTGGGCGGCGCTCTCCGGCACGGAGCGCGGCCGCGTCCTGCTGCGTGCGGCCGCGTTGCTGCGCGCGCGCAACGAGGAGCTGGCCGAGCTGGAGACGCGCGACACCGGCAAGCCGATCCAGGAGACCCGCGTCGTCGACGTGGTGTCGGGCGCCGACTGCCTGGAGTGGTTCGCGGGCCTCGCCGCCGGCATCGCCGGCGAGCACATCGACCTCGGTGCAAGCGCCTTTGCCTATACGCGCCGCGAGCCCCTGGGCGTCGTCGCCGGCATCGGCGCCTGGAACTATCCGCTCCAGATCGCCTGCTGGAAGGCGGCGCCCGCGCTCGCCTGCGGCAACGCCATGATCTTCAAGCCGGCCGAGCTGACGCCGCTGACGGCGGTCAAGCTCTCGGAGATCCTCGCCGAGGCCGGCCTGCCGCCCGGCGTCTTCAACGTCGTGCAGGGCGACGCCGCGACCGGGCGGCTCCTGACGCGCCATCCGCAGGTCCGCAAGGTCTCGCTGACCGGCGAGGTCGGCACGGGCAAGGCCGTCATGGCCGACGCGGCCGCGGGGCTCAAGCAGGTGACGCTGGAGCTCGGCGGCAAGTCGCCGCTCCTGGTCTTCGCCGACGCCGACCTCGACAACGCGGTGTCCGGCGCGCTGCTCGGCAACTTCTACTCGGCCGGGGAGGTCTGCTCGAACGCCACGCGCGTCTTCGTCCACCGCTCCGTGCGCGACGCCTTTCTCGAGCGGCTGCTGGCGCGGGTGCGCAAGCTCGCGGTCGGCGACCCGCTCGATCCGAGGACCCAGATCGGCGCCCTGATCTCCGAGGCGCATCTGCAGAAGGTGCTGGGCTACGTCGCGCGCGGCCGTGCCGAGGGTGCCGAGCTCCTCGCCGGCGGCGAGCGCGTCACGGCCGGCGCCTGCGCCAAGGGCGCCTTCGTCGCGCCGACGGTGTTCGGCTCCTGCCGCGACGACATGGCGATCGTGCGCGAGGAGATCTTCGGCCCGGTGATGGCCGTGCTCGACTTCGCGGACGAGGAGGAGGCGATCTCGCGCGCCAACGCGACGGAGTTCGGCCTCGCCGCCGGCGTCTTCACCCGCGACCTCGCGCGCGGCCACCGCGTCATCGCGCGGCTGCAGGCCGGCACCTGCTGGATCAACCACTACAACGTGACGCCGGTGCAGGTGCCCTTCGGCGGCATGAAGCTCTCCGGCCTCGGCCGCGAGAACGGCCGCCAGGCGCTCGACCACTACAGCCAGGTGAAGAGCGTCTACGTCG
>JAEULF010000381.1 GCA_016793965.1 Alphaproteobacteria bacterium
AAGATCGCCTGGCTCCTCGACAGCCTGCCGGACGCCCGCCGCCGCGCCGAGCAGGGCGAGCTCGCCTTCGGCACCGTGGACAGCTTCATCATCTGGCGGCTGACGGGCGGCAAGGTGCACGCGACCGACGCCTCCAACGCGTCGCGCACGCTGCTTTACGACATCCACAAGAATGCCTGGGACAAGGAGCTGTGCGGCGCCCTCGGCGTGCCGATGGCGATGCTGCCTGACGTGCGCGACAGCGCCGGCGACTTCGGCGCCTGCGACGCGTCGGTCATGGGCAAGGCGATCCCGATCGCCGGCGTCGCGGGCGACCAGCAGGCTGCGACCATCGGACAGGCCTGCATCGAGCCGGGCCTGGTCAAGTCGACCTACGGCACGGGCACCTTCGCGCTGATGAACACGGGCAACCGCGCCGTGCCGTCGCGCAACCGCCTGCTGACCGTGCTCGCCTGGCGGCTGAAGGGCCAGACGACCTATGCGCTGGAGGGCAGCGTGTTCGTGTCCGGCGCCACGGTGCAGTGGCTGCGCGACACGGTGAAGCTGCTGCCCAGCGCCGGGGAGTCCGAGCAGATCGCCACGTCGATCCCGGACAACCGCGGCGTCTACCTCGTCCCTGCCTTCGTCGGCCTCGGGGCACCCTACTGGGATCCCGACGCGCGCGCCGCCATCTTCGGCATGACGCGCGACACCGGCCCGGCCGAGATCATCCGCGCCGGACTGGAAGCCGCAGCCTACTCGACGCGCGACCTGCTCGACGCCATGGCAGCAGACGCGGCAACCGTCGGGCTCGCGCCGAAGGAGCTGCGCGTCGATGGCGGCATGGCCGAGAACGCCTGGCTGATGCAGTTCCTGGCCGACATCGTCGGTCTGCCCGTCGACCGGCCGCAGGTGACGGAGACGACGGCGCTGGGCGCTGCGGCGCTCGCCGGCCTGGGCGTCGGCCTGCTGCCGCGCCTGACGGCGGTGGCGGCCTTCCGCCATCCGGACAAGCGCTGGGCGCCGTCGATGGCGGCGGAGCGCAGCGCGCGGCTGTTCGAGGGCTGGAAGACCGCGGTGCGGCGCGTTCTCACGCGCTGAAGGGCGGCATCGCCTACCCGACCGGCCGCGTGTCGTCGATCACCTTGCCGTCATTGGGCAAGCTGTCGGCAGGCACGAACTCGACGTTGCCGCCGACCTTCGACACCGACTTCAGCGTCTCTGCCACTTCGCGCGCGAGCGCGGCGTCGCCGCCATTGGTCTCGCAGCGCAGCACCATGACGTCCTGCTCGTCGGCGCGGCTCACCACCAGCCGGCCGCGCAGCACGGCAGGATGACGGCGCAGGACCTCGGCGACCTGGCCTGGCGTCACGAACAGGCCCTTCACCTTGGTCGACTGGTCGGCGCGCCCCATCCAGCCCTTGAGCCTGACGTTCGTACGGCCGCAGGGGCTCGCCCCCGGCAGCAGCATCGACAGGTCGCCCGTGGCGAAGCGGATGAGCGGGTAGTCCGGGTTGAGCGGCGTCACCACGACCTCGCCGACCTCGCCCGGCGGCACCGGGTCGCCGGTGCCCGGGCGCACGATCTCGACGAAGATGTCCTCGTCCACGATCAGCCCGTCCTTGGCCGAGGATTCATAGGCGATGAGGCCGAGGTCGCCGATCGCGTAGCACTGGTGCACGTCGATGCCGCGCCCCTGCAGCTCGGCGCGCAGGCTTGCCGGCAGGGCGGCGCCGCTGACCATCGCCTTCTTGATCGACGAGACGTCGACCGCGAGCTCCTTGGCCTTGTCGAGGAGGACCTTCAGGAAGTCCGGCACGCCGGCATAGGCGGTCGGCCGCAAGTGGCCGATGACGTTGACCTGCTGCTCGGTGTTGCCGACGCCCGCCGGGATCACGGCGCAGCCCAGCGCGCGCGCGCCGGACTGCATGATCCAGGCGCCGGGCGAGAGGTGGTAGGAGAAGCTGTTGTGCACGATGTCGCCGCGGCGGAAGCCTGCGGCATAGAGAGCGCGCGCCATGCGCCAGTAGTTCGCGCGGTCGGCCTCCGGCTCGTAGATCGGCCCGGGCGAGCTGATGAGCAGCGCATAGCCCGCCGCGGGGCCCGTCGCCAGGCCGCCGAGCGGCGGGTCGCGCCGCTGCATCTCGGTCAGGTCCGCCTTGCGCAGCACCGGCAGCCTGGCGAAGGCGGCGCGGTCGATGATCGCGCTCGGCTCGACGCCGGCGAGGAGCTTCGCGAAGGCCGGCGCCTTCGCCTTCGCATGCGCCACCTGCCCGCGCAGAGCCGCGACCGTCTCAGCCTCGCGGACGCCGGGGTCGCGCATCTCGCGCGCGTCGAAGTAGGGCGATTCCTTGCTCACGTACCGCTCTCCGCCGTCGCGCGGCTCAGGACAGCCAGCGCTTGCGTCTCTTGTAGTGCTTGACGTCGCGGTAGCTCTTGCGCCCGCTGCCCGAGAGGCCGAGGTAGAATTCCTTGACGTCCTCGTTGCTGCGCAGCGCCTGGGCGTCGCCGTCCAGCACCACGCGCCCGCTCTCCAGGATGTAGCCGTACGTGGCGTAGCGCAGGGCCACGTTGGTGTTCTGCTCGGCCAGCAGGAACGTGACCCTCTCCCGCTCGTTGAGCGTCCGCACGGTCTCGAAGATCTGCTCGACGAGCTGCGGCGCCAGGCCCATCGACGGCTCGTCCAGCAGGATCATCCGCGGGCGCGACATGAGCGCGCGGCCGATGGCGCACATCTGCTGCTCGCCGCCCGAGGTGTAGCCCGCTTGGCTCTTCCGCCGCTCCTTCAGCCGCGGGAAGTAGCCGTAGACCTTCTCCAAGTCAGCCCTGATCGCCGCCGCGCCGTCCTTGCGGGTGAAGGCGCCGGTCAGCAGGTTCTCCTCGACAGTCAGGTGGCCGAAGATGTGGCGCCCCTCCATGACCTGGATGACGCCGCGGCGCACGAGGTCGTTCGGGCTGAGCTGGTGCACCGCCTCGCCCAGGTGCTCGATCGATCCCTTCGTCACCTCGCCGCGCTCGGCACGGAGCAGATTGGAGATCGCCTTGAGCGTCGTGGTCTTGCCGGCGCCGTTGCCGCCGAGCAGCGCCACGACGGAGCCTTCGGGCACCGTCAGCGATACGCCCTTCAGGACCAGGATGACGTGGTTGTAGATGACCTCGATGTTGTTGACCGACAGCATCGCGCGCGGCGCGTTCGCTTGGGCAGGCGCTGCAGCGGCAGTACTCACGATCGCCCACTCCCTCGAAGCGATCCCGGCCGCCGCGCCAGTCTTGGCGCTGGCTGCGGCGGCCGGGCGTTGTCGCGTGCGCCGTCGATCAGCTGCAGCTGCGCGGCGCGATCTTCTTCTCCGCGCTGTAGGCCGCGGCGGCCGCCTCGACCTTCGGCCGCAGGTACTTCGTGTCCGCCTCGATCCAGTCTGACACGAAGTTCCAGTGCTTGCCGTCCCACTGGTGGACGCGAGCCTTGCGCGAGCCCTCATGGTCGAGGCAGCTCACCTTGATCGGCGTGACCAGGCCGTCGAAGCCGATCTCCTTGATGCGCTCGGCCGTGAGGTTCAGGTTCTCCAGGCCCCAGCGCACCTGCTCGCCGGTCATCGGCTTGTTGCCGTACTGCTTCATCGCCGTGCGGATAGCCTCGACCTTGAGCATCGCGTCGATCAGGCCGCGGTTGTAGAGGACGTGCCCGACCTCCTCGCGCTTCGACGTGCCCTTGCCCCGGTCATAGAGGTGCTTGAACACCTCGGTATGCACCTGGAAGGCGGTGCCCGAAGGGTGCAGGGCGAGCCCGTTGTATCCCTTCGCATCGTCGCCGGTCGGCATGACGTCAGGCTCGGCCGCCGCCCACCACACGCCGTACATCTTGTTGCGGGGGTAGTTGACCGCGACGGCCTCCTTGATGGCCGTCGAGTTCATCACGCCCCAGCCCCAGAGGAACACGAAGTCCGGCCGGCCCTGGCGGATCTGCAGCCACGCCGCCTTCTGCTCGACTCCCGGGTGGGTGACCGGGATCGCCTCGAACTTGTAGCCGAGCTTCGCCGCATGGTCCTGCAGGACCGGGATCGGCTCCTTGCCGTAGGGCGAGTCGTGATAGACCAGCGTGATCTTCTTGCCCTTCATCTTGTCCGCGCCGCCCGAGACCTTCGTGACGTGCTGGATCAGGATGTCCGCCGCGCTCCAGTACGTGCCAAGGAGCGGGAAGTTCCAGGTGAAGACGCGCCCGTCGGCCGACTCAGACCGGCCGTAGCCCGCGGTCAGCAGCGGGATCTTGTCGCCCGGCACTTTCTCGGTGAGCGCGAAGGTGATGCCGGTGGACAGCGGCGAGAAGGCGACGGCGCCGCCGAGCTTGCCCTTCAACCGCTCGTAGCACTCGACCCCGCGATCGGTGGCGTAGCCGGTCTCGCACTCCTCGTAGGCGAGCTTGACGCCGTTGATGCCGCCGTCGCGCTCGTTCACCAGCGCTACGTAGTCCGCCTGGCCGTTCGCGAACGGAATGCCGTTCGGCGCGTATGCGCCCGTGCGGTAGACCAGCGTCGGCCAGTTCATCTCGCCCTGGGCGGAAGCCGATCCTGCCCAGAGGCCGGCCAGGCCGGCCGTGATCGCGGCCGCGAGGGCCCCGGTGATTCGCGCTTGCATGATTCCTACCTCCCTAGATTTTCGGGGTGCCGTTCTGCGGCCCCGTGTTGCCTCACTTTGGAACGAAATCGCTTCGCTGTGTAGACTTTCTCTGCCAGCCCGATCCTGCCGTCCTCGGCTTCCCTCAGTGCGGGAACGGCCAGATCCGAAGCTTCTCCTTGCCGACCTGCCAGAGCCGGGCCATGCCGTGCGGCTCCGCGATCAGGAAGACCACGATCAGGGCGCCGAAGATCATGAATTCGAGGTGCGACACCGTGGCCGTGTCGAGCTTGATGCCGAGCTCGGGCAGCACCTGGTTGAGGAAGATCGGCACCAGCGTGATGAAGGCGGCGCCGAGGAAGCAGCCGAGGATCGAGCCGAGCCCGCCCAGGATCACCATGAAGAGCAGGCTGAAGGAGCGGTCGATCGAGAAGGCGAGCGGCTCCCACGATCCCAGGTGGACGAAGCCCCAGAGCGCGCCGGCGACCCCCACGATGAAGGAGCTGATCGCGAAGGCGGAGAGCTTGGCGTGCATCGGGCGGATGCCGATGATCTCGGCCGCGATGTCCATGTCGCGGATCGCCATCCAGCTCCGCCCGATGCGCGAGCGCACGAGGTTCTTCGCCACCAACGCGAACACCGTGACGAAGCCGAGGCAGAGCAGGTACTTCTCGGACGGCGCGTCGGGAACCCAGCCGAAGATGTTGAGCTGCGGCGCCGCCACCGACCCGGACGGCGTGTAGTTGGTGAACCATTTCACGCGGCTGAACAGCCAGTCGATGAAGAATTGCGCAGCGAGCGTCGCGGCCGCGAGATAGAGCCCCTTGATGCGCAGGCTCGGTATCCCGAAGAGCAGGCCGACGACCGCCGCCACCCCGCCCGCCAGCAGCAGGGTCACCAGGTGCGGCAGTTCCGGCACGCGGATCGCGAAGTTGTAGGCGGCATAGGCGCCGACCGCCATGAACGCGCCCGTGCCCAGTGAGATCTGGCCGCAATAGCCGACCAGCAGGTTCAGCCCGATCGCCGCCAGCGCCAGGATCAGGAACGGGATCATGACGGCGCGAAAGAAGTACTCGCTCGCCAGGAACGGCATCGCCAGGAAGGCGAAGGCCAGGATCGCCGCGATCCCCCAACGGTCCTGCATGATCGGGAAGATCGATTGGTCGGCCTCGTAGCTGGTCTTGAACTGCCCGGCCTCGCGATAGAGCATGGCGACCTCACACGCGCTCGATGATGCGCTCGCCGAACAGGCCCTGCGGCCTGAACAGCAGGAACAGCAGCGCGACGACGTAGGCGAACCAGTTCTCGATGCCGCCGCCGAAGGCCGGCCCGATATAGACCTCGGCGAGCTTCTCCCCGGCGCCGATGATCAGCCCGCCGACGATGGCGCCGGGGATCGAGGTGAGGCCGCCCAGGATGATGACCGGGATCGCCTTCAGCGCCACGAGCGCGAGGCTGAACTGCACGCCGAGCTTGGTGCCCCAGGCCATGCCGGCGACCAGAGCCACGACGCCGGCCACCGACCAGACGATCAGCCAGATGGTGTTGAGCGGGATGCCGACCGACTGCGCCGCCTGGTGGTCGTCGGCCACGGCGCGCAACGCGCGGCCGACCTTCGTGCGGTTGAAGAACACCGCGAGACCGGCGACCAGCGCGCCGGCCGTCACGGCCGCGAAGACGTCGACCGGGCTGACCAGGATGCCTCCGGGCAGCGGCGGGTCGAGAATGATCCAGGGGCTCTTCGGCAGGCCGAGCTCGAGCGTATAGATGTCGCTGCCCCAGAGCGTCTGCCCGAAGCCGTCGATGAAGAAGGTGATGCCGATCGTCGCCATGAAGAGGATCAGCCCCTCCTGGTTGACGAGCGGCCGGAGCACCAGGCGCTCGATCGCGAAGGCGAGCGCCACCATGATCGCGCAGGACGCGGCGAAGGCGAGCACGAAGGGCAGCACCTCCATCAGCCGCACGAGCGTCAGCGCCGCGAAGAGGACCATGGCGCCCTGGGCGAAGTTGAACACGCCCGACGCCTTGAAGATCAGCACGAAGCCGAGCGCCACGAGCGCGTAGAGCACGCCGGCCATCAGCCCGCCGAGCAGCACCTCGAGGAAGGGACCGATCTCCTCCAGCATCCCTCATCCCCTCAATGCGCGACGCCGAGATAGGCGTCGATCACGGCCTTGTCGCCGCGCACGACGTCGGGCGTCCCGTCGGCGATCTTGCGCCCGTAGTCGAGCACCACGACGCGATCCGAGATGTCCATGACCACGCCCATGTCGTGCTCGATCAAGGCGATCGTCGTGCCGAACTGCTCGTTTACGTCGAGGATGAAGCGGCACATGTCCTCCTTCTCCTCGACGTTCATGCCGGCCATCGGCTCGTCGAGCAGCAGGAGGTCGGGCTCCATGGCGAGCGCGCGGGCGAGCTCGACGCGCTTCTGCAGGCCGTACGGGAGGCGACCGACCGGCGTCTTGCGGATCGCCTGGATCTCGAGGAAGTCGATGATCCTCTCGACGAAGGCGCGGTGCTCGATCTCCTCGCGCTGCGCCGGGCCCCAGTAGAGCGCCTGCCAGAGGATGCCGCGGCGCATCTTCAGGATGCGCCCGGTCATCACGTTGTCGAGCGTGCTCATGCCCTTGAACAGCGCGATGTTCTGGAAGGTGCGCGCGATGCCGTTGCGCGCCGCATCGTGCGGGTCGACGTCGCGCCGCGTCACGCCCTTGTAGGTCACCGTGCCTTGCTGCGGATGGTAGAAGCCGTTGATGACGTTGAGCATCGAGCTCTTGCCAGCGCCGTTCGGCCCGATGATGGCGAAGATCTCGTGCTCGCGGATCGAGAAGCTCACGTCGCTGAGAGCCTTCACGCCGCCGAAGGACAAGCTGATCCCGTCGACCTTCAGGATCTCGCCGCCGAACTTGCGGCCCGCGGCCGGTTGCCCTTCGCCGCGCTCCGCGCGCGCTGTCGCTGACTGCATCGCGTCCATCCCGGCCGATGCCGCTAGCTTGCCAGGCGCATCGGCGCGGCGTCCGCCGCGTCGACGTCCATGATTCGCAGGTCGGCCTTCATCTTCGCCTTGCGACCGTCCTCGTAGGTTATGACGGTCTCGATCTGCGCGCGCGCCCGGCCGGCGTAGAGCGCATCGATCAGGGGAGCGTACTTCTCCTCGACGAAGCGGCGGCGTACCTTGCGCGTGCGCGTCAGCTCGCCGTCATCGGCGTCGAGCTCCTTGTGCAGCAGCAGGAAGCGCCTGATCTGCGAGCCCGCCAGCTGCGGGTCTGCGGCGAGGTCGCGGTTGACCGCGCGGATCTCCTCGGCGACCAGGTCGTAGACGGCGTCGAGCGCCGCCAGCTCCTGGTAGCTCGCATAGGCGATGCCGCGCTTCTCCGCCCAGCTGCCGACGGCCTGCAGGTCGATGTTGACGAGGCACGAGACGAAGGACTGCTTGTCGCCGAACGCGACGGCCTCCTTGATGTGCGGGAAGAACTTCAGCTTGTTCTCGATGAACTTCGGGGCGAACAGCGTGCCGTTCGTCAGGCGTCCGACGTCCTTGGCGCGGTCGACGATGCGCAGGTGGCCCTCCTTGTCGAACAGGCCGGCGTCGCCGGTGCGCACCCAGCCGTCCGGCGTCTTCGTCTCCTCCGTCGCCTTCGGGTTCTTGTAGTACTCGCGGAACGTGCCGGGCCCGCGGAACAGCACCTCGCCGGAATCCGCGATCTTGATCTCGACGTCGATCGCCGGCGTGCCGACCGTGTCGGCGCGGATCTGGCCGTCCGGCTGGATCGTGATGAACACGCTCGCCTCGGTCATGCCGTAGAGCTGCTTCAGGTTGATCCCGAGCGATCGGTAGAA
>JAEULF010000071.1 GCA_016793965.1 Alphaproteobacteria bacterium
GGCGAAGCCGATGATCGCCGCGCCGGCCGTCAGGTCGAACGGCGCCAGCGCTCCGATCTCCCGGTCGAAGCAGCCGGCCAGGGCGACCATCGTCTCCTCGATCCAGGTGCTGCGGAACTGCCGGCTGCGGCGGCTGGTCTCAAGCCGCGCCCCGTCGAGCGCCGTCAGCACGGCGCGGCGGCCGAGATGCGCTACGGCGACCGCCATGCCGCCGGCGCGCGCGCCGTCCAGGTAGCGCGCGGCGACGTCGGCGGCCTCGATCGCGACGTTCTCCCGCCGCCTGCCGTAGGCGACCGCGCCCGACAGGATGTCGTCGAACTCGAAGCGGCCGCACAGCCTGACGATCCGACCGTCCGCGACCGTCGCATCGAGCGTCGCGTAGACGAGGAAGCGCTTGGCGTCGGACGCGCCGCCGGCCTCCCGGGCCGGCGCGGGCAGCGCAAGCGCGAGCGCCGCCGCCAACCCGCCGCTCAGGACCGCGCGCATCATGCATGACGCTAGCGCTTCGGCGCGCGGGCAGCAATCCCGGCCCGACCGCCCTGGTCCCCGACCTTTCGCCCGCGCCGACCGGCGTCAGTCCTTGCCGAAGATCAGGTCCGGCACGAAGAGCACGAGCTCGGGAACGAGGATCAGGAGCAGCGTCACGGCTGCGACCGCCGCGAGGAAGGGCGCCGATTCGCGCGCGTAGGCGCCGACCGGGCAGCGCAGGATCGAGCATACCGCGTACATCGCCGCGCCCACCGGCGGCGTGAAGTTGCCGATGGTCGCGGCGATGATGAAGACCAGGCCGAAGTGCACGGGATCGACGTTCAGCTCGCGCACCAGCGGCAGGAAGATCGGCGTCAGCATGATGATCAGCACGGCGCCGTCGATGAAGCACCCTGCGACGAGGACGAGGACGACGATGAGCGCCAGCACGCCCTCCGGGCTCCTGGTGACGCCGAGGATGGCGCCGGACACCGCCTCGGGCACGCGCTCGAAGACGATGCCGTAGCCGAAGATGCCGGAGAGCGCGATGAGGAACATCACCGCGCCGACATCGACGAGGCTGCCCTCGAGCGCCTCGCGCGCGGATTGCCGGCCGAGCTTGCGGTAGACGACGGCGCCGATCGCGACGGCGTAGACGACGGCGAAGGCGCCGATCTCCGACGGCGTGAAGACGCCCATGCGCAACCCGACCAGCAGGAGCACCGGGAACAGGATGGCCCAGATGCCGCCGCGCAGCGCGACCGCGGCCTCGCCGAGCGACGGGCGCGCCGCGCGCTCCGGCGCGTAGCCGCGCCGCTTGGCCGTCCAGGCGATGGTCGCGGCCAGCGCCGCCCAGAGGAAGAAGGCCGGGACGAAGCCGGCGGCGAAGAGCCGGCCGATCGAGACCTGGCCGACCGAGCCGTACAGGATGAACCCGATGCCCGGCGGGATGATCGGCGTCAGCAGCGAGCCGTAGGACAGCACGCCCGCCGCGTAGCCCTTGGAGAAGCCCCGCTGCGCCATGGCGTCGCCGAGCATGCGCGCCTGCATCGCCGCGTCGGCGATGCAGGAGCCGGACACGCCGCCCATCAGCGCCGCGAGCGCGACGGAGACCTGCGCCAGGCCGCCGCGCAGCCGGCCGGTCAGCACGGACGCCAGGCTCAGCAGCTGATCGGTGATGCCGGACTTGTTCATGGCGTTGCCGGCAAGGATGAACAGCGGCACGGCGAGCAGGGCGAAGTTCTGCGTCTGCGTGATGGTGAGCTGGATCGGGATGGTCGAGGGCAGCTCCGGATGCTGCAGGAAGAACAGCGCGCCGGAGATGCCGATGGCGAAGGCGACCGGCATGCCGATCAGCAGGAAGAGGACGAAGGCGCAGGCGACGACCAGCATGGGCGTCAGCCGGCGGCGCCGGGCGCCGGGGCGCGGCCGGCGGCAGCCCTGAGGTCGTCGCGCACCTTGAGCGCGGTCGTCGCCAGCAGCAGCAGGCCGCCGACCGGCAGGCTCATCGTCACCCAGGAGTAGCTGATCTCGGGGATGCCCTGGAAGCTGCGCGCCCGGCTGACATAGGAGAGCCAGGTGCCCCAACCGATCAGGTAGACCAGGAAGCCGGCGACTATCAGGTGGCTCGCATGCCTGCAGAAGGCCCGCAGCCGCTGCGGCATCAGGTCGGTCGCCAGGTCGATCGACATCAGGCTGTTGCGGCGCCAGGCGATGTCGGCGCACAGGAAGCAGGCCCAGGCGAACAGGGCGGTGGCCACGTCGGTCGTCCAGTTCATCGGCTGGCCGAGCGTGCGCGCCACGCCGCCGAGGAAGATGAGCACGACCATGACGACCAGGAAGGTCGCCGCGACGACGGCCTCTGCCTTGAGGATCCAGCCGTAGAGCGTTCTCATCGGCAACAGCCGCCGCAAGCCAGCGGTCCCCTCGATCGGCGCATTGCCTGGTCCGGCACGCCCCTACCTCTTGCCGATCTCCCTGTGCACGGCATCCTTGGCGTCGGTGATCTTGAGCGCCTCGTAGGCCTTCTCGCCGGCCTTGCGGAACGCCTGGAGGTCGACGTCCTCGACCGGGATCATGCCGCGGCCCTTGAGCTGCTGCTTGACCTCGGCCTCGAGCCGCAGGATCTCGCGCGACGTCTCCTCGCCCGCCTTGTCGCACTCCTCGACGAGCGCGACCTGCACGTCCTTCGGCAGGCTGTCGAAGAACTTGGCGCTGACGACCTCGAAGTTGATCAGCATGATGTGCCTGGTCTCGACCGCGTACTTGAGCACCTCGTAGAAGCGGCCGCCCGGGATGTTGTTGTAGACGAGCTCGACGCCGTCGATCGCCTTCTGCTGCAAGCCCGGGTACATGTCGCCGAAGCCCATCGCGACCGGCGCGGCGCCCAGCGCGCGGATCGACTCCTGCCAGATCGGCGCCGGCGGCGTCCTGATGCGCAGGCCCTTCAGGTCGTCGGGCGTCCTGACCGGCTTGTTCGTGAAGAAGTGCCGGTAGCCCTGCACCCAGTTGAAGGACAGCACCTTCAGTCCGTGCTTCGACGCCAGCTCCTCCTGCCACTTGACGACGGTCGGCGCATTCCTGAGCTTGGCGACCTCCTCGAGCGTCTCGACGAAGTACGGGCCGTTCATCACCGCGATGCCGGGGACGTAGTTGCCCAAGCGCGCGCTGTCGGTGTTCTGGCCGATGTTGGCGCCCTGGCGGATCTGCTCGATGATGTCCTCCTCCTTGCCGAGCTGCGAGGAGTGGAAGACCTCCATCTTGAGGACGCCCTTGGTGCGCTCCTCGACCCGCTTCGCCCATTTCAGGAAGCCCTCGTGGTACGGCTCCTTCGGGCCGAGGACGTGGTTGAACTTGAGCTGGTAGGCCTTCGGCTGCGCCTCGGCAGCCGGCATTCCGAGCGCGGCCGCCAACCCGAAGGCGGCAGCCAGCGCGATGCCTGAGCGTGCGACGATGTGCATGGGCTCCCCCCCGATCCGTTGTCAGTGCCGCGTGCCGGCCGCGGCCGGCGATCCGCGGTTCTTGTAGCCTCGATTAGGAGCTGGTATATCAGATATCATGCAGCAGGCGCAAGGGAGCAGGGCCCGCACGCGCGCCGCCGCGGCGCCGGAAGGGACGGGCATGAAGCTGAAGCGCCCGAAGTCGCTGACCGAGCTGGCAGCCGAGGAAGTGCGCGCGCGCATCATCGACGGCCGGATCGGGCTCGGCGCCGCGCTGTCGGAGAACGCGCTCGCCGCCGAGCTCGGCATCTCCAAGACTCCCGTGCGCGAGGCGCTGTTGCAGCTCAAGCAGGAGGGCCTGGTCGAGGTGCAGCCGCAGCGCGGCACCTACGTGTTCCGCATGGCCGCGGAGCAGGTCGTCATGATCAGCGAGCTGCGCGAGATCCTGGAGGTCGCGGCGATCAAGGCGGCGGTGGCTCGCAACCCCGATGCGCTGGTCGAGCGCATGGGCGCCGTCTTCGCGGCCATGCGCCACGCCTACGAGGCAGGGGACCGGCTTGCCTACCGCCAGCTCGACGCGGAGTACCACGAGGCGATCATCGAGCTCTGCGGCAACCCGTACATCCGCAGCGCCTATCGCCAGATCAGCTTCTGCATACAGGCGCTCCGCTCCCGCTTGTCGAGCGAGGACCAGCTGAACAGGCTGTCGATCGCCGACCACCGGGAGATGCTGCGCCTGGCGAAGGCCCGCGACGCCGCAGCCTTGCAGAAGCTGCTGCGCGCCCACATCGGCCAGACGCGCCAATCCTACCTGGCAGTGCTCGACCGCCGCGACGGCGAGGCAGCATCCGTCCCGGCCTGAGCCCGGGGCGCGGCAACCAGGGCAATCGCACTTGGCCTGCCACGGCGGACCCGTCGCTTATCTCCCGGCGCACCGAGACGGGGCTCTCACCCTGAGCCTGAGGAAGGGCGGGCGTCTCGATCCATGAGGACAAGCGACGGAGCGTGCGCACCGCCAAATGCGATCGCCCTGGCGCGGCAGCGGCCGGGCGTTCCGCGGCGCCGCCCGACCTGCTATGCCATGGCGCAAGCGAGCGGCGAGAGGGATCACGAGGGGATGGCGACTGAATTCCGGCCGACCGGGCGCCGGCGGGGCGCCGCGCGGCCGCTGCTGGCGCCCATGCTCGCGCTGGCATGGCTGCTGGTCGCGCTTCTCGTCCGCGCGACCGCCGATGCCGACGCGCTGGTCCTCGCGCCGACCTTCCCGCTCGAGCTCCTCCTGCTCGCCGCCTGCGCGCCGCTGCTCGCTTCCGCGGCCGGGCGGGCCGCCGCCGCCGCTGCCGCCGCCGCAGTCGCTGCGGCAGCGACCTTTCGCGTCGCCGACGCTGCCGTCGCCGGCGCGCTCGGGCGCCCGATCTCCCTGCCCTGGGACGTCGCGCACGTGCCGAACCTGGCAGGCCTCGTCGCCGATTCCGCAGGGTGGCCCGCCGCGGCGGCGGTCGTCGCCGCGACCGCTGCCGGCACCGCGCTCGTCCTCCTCCTCACCGGCGCCGCGGCCTGGACCGCGGTCCGCGCCGCGCGCGCGCGGCCATGGGCGGCCGCGCTCCTGCTCGCCCTGCCCGCGCTCGTCTCGCTTGCCGGCCCGGCGCCGATCGCGGCGGGCTGGCCGGCCTTCGGCGCCGTCGCGCCGCACCTGCGCACGATGGCCGCCTGGTACCTCGACCGCCCGGCCGTCGTCGCGGTCCTGCGCAGCGAGCAGGAGCGGCGCGCTCCCGCCCTGCGCCCGGGGGCCGGCACGCTGCCGAAGCTCGCCGGGCATGACGTCTTCGTCGTCGTCGTCGAGAGCTACGGCGCCGGTGCTCTGGCGGACCCGGACGTCGCGCCGGCGGCGCGCGCGCTGCGCGACGCCGCCGCGGCGCGGGCCTCGACTCTGGACCTCGCCTCGCGCAGCGGCTACCTCCAGTCGCCGACCTTCGGCGGTCGGTCCTGGCTGGCGCACGCCAGCCTGCTCGGCGGCGTCATGCTGCTCGAGGAGATCGCTTACCACGCCTTCGCGGCGAGCGGCATGGACGACCTGCCGGCCCTGCTGCGCAGGACGGGCCACGCGATCGCGCAAGTGTCGCCGGGGCTGCGCAAGGTCGAGCAGCCGGCAAGCGGCCTGCGGATCCTCGGGGCCGACGACCTCGCCTATGACGGTCCGCGCTTCGGCTGGTTCGGCATCCCCGACGCCTACACCCTCGGCTGGGCTCGCGACCGGCTCCGCCCGGCGCTCGGCGTCGCGCCCGGCACGCGGGTCTTCGCCGAGATCGTCCTGGTGTCGAGCCACGCGCCCTATGCGCCGGCCCCGCCCGCCCTGCCCAAGGGGGCGGCCTGGAGCGACGCCGAGGCCTGGCGCGCGGCAGCCCGGGCCGCCGACAGCTTCGCTGCCCCGGACTGGTCGCAGCCGCAGCGCCTGTACGCCAAGGCGCTCGCGCCGGCGCTCGGGCCGGCGCTCGACTTCGCCGTCGAGGCTGCCGCCGGAGGCGCGCTGGTGCTCGTCGTCGGCGACCATCAGCCGCCGGCCTACACCAGCCCGCACCTGCACGGCGATGCCGTCATCGCGCACGCCTTCGCGCGCGATCCGGCTCTCCTCGCCGCCTTCGATGCCCTGGGTTTTCGGCGCGGCACCGTGCCGCAAGGCGACGCAGCACGGGCGCCGGACATGGCGGACGTCCTCGGCGCCATGGTGGCCGCGTATGGCGACCATGCGCCGGGCGGCCTGTCCACGGGCAGGCCGCCATCGGAGACTTCGCTTCCCCCTGCGACGCATTGACTGCCGGGCCGCGGCGCGGACCCTGGAGAGGCGCCGATGGCCCGCGACCGCGCCCTGCTCTACCTCTCCCTCGCGGCCATGTCGGCAGGCTGGGGCAGCTCGTACCTATTCTACAAGCTGGCGCTGCCCGAGGCGCCGCCGCTCGCCATCGCGTTCCTGCGCGGCGGATTGGCGGCGGCCGGGCTCGCCGCTGTCCTCCTGGCGCTGGGCCGGCGCATCCGTCTGACCCGCACCCTCCTCCTGCCGAGCCTGGTCTTCGGCGCGGCCAACGGCTGGGTCCCGAACTCGCTGACCGCACATGCGCTGCTCGACGTCGATAGCGCGACAGCCGGCATGCTCAACGCGGCGACCCCGCTGGCGACGGCCCTCCTTGCCCATGTCGCGATCAGGGAAGAGCGACTGGCGTGGCGGTCCGCGCTCGGCGTCGGCGTCGGCTTCTGCGGCGTCTTCCTGCTGATCGGGCCGGACGCCGTCCTCGGCGGCCGCGGCACGCTCCTCGGCTCGCTCCTGATGCTCGGCGCCGCCTGCTCCTATGCCGTCGCCACCGTCGCGGGGCGCCGCCTGAAGGCAGAGGATCCGGAGCAGCTCGCCCTCGGCCAGTTCGTCGTCAACGCCGTCGGCTGCCTCGTCCTCTCCCTGGCGTTCGAGCCGGGCTGGCGGCCGGCCTTCTCGTCCGAGGGCTGGGCGGCCGTGATCGTCCTCGGCGTCGGCTGCAGCGTGCTGCCGTCGGTGCTCTTCTTCTGGCTCCTCGGCCGCTGGCCGGCATCGAGCGTCGCCACGGTGTCGTACCTGATCCCGCTCTGGTCCACGGTGCTGGGCGTCGCGATCCTGGGCGAGCGCCCGTCGGCGACGGCCCTGCTCGGCGGCGGCGCCATCCTGCTGGGCGTGTGGATCGCGACGAGCGCGAAGCGCCCGACCGTCTGAAGCGCCGGCAAGCGCAGCGGCGCCTCGCGATGCCCCGGCCGGGCCCGCGCGGCCTATGGCCAGCGGCCTAGGTCGAGAATCCAGGCGAACGCCGATCGATCTTGTCGGAATATGGGCGCGGCCGGGCACGTCATGGTTGCTCCGCCGGCGCCCGAAAGCCGGAGCAGCGGGACTGATCGAGTGCGGCATTCCGTCAGCAATAGCGCGAGGCCTTGGGAACGCCCAGCGCTCGCCGTCGCAGCCGCAGCGCTCGCGCTCATGGCGGCGATCTGGGCCGGGGCGATAGCGTTCTCGGCCCAGGAGCGCGCCTTCGCCATCAGGATGGCGGAGCAGACCACCGCGGCGCTGGCCAGCGCCTATCGCGAGCACATCAGCAACATGCTGGAGCGGGTTGACGACCTGCTGATGCACGCCAAGCAGGAGTTCGAAGCGGATCCGGCGCGCTTCGACTTCTCGCACTGGGCCGAAGCGTCGCCGCACCTGCTGCGCCTGGCCACGCAGTTCTCGCGGGTCGACAGGGACGGCGTGATCATCGCGAGCAGCCAAGGCAGCGTCGCGATCGGGGTCAGCATCGCCGATCGCGAGCATTTCAAGGTCCATGCCGAGCGCGACACCGGGCTCATGCACGTGAGCAAGCCCGTCCTCGGCCGGACGACGGGAAAGTTCTCCATACAGATCAGCCGGCGCCTGAACGGCGCCGACGGAGCCTTCGCCGGGGTCCTGATCTTCTCGCTCGACGCCGCCTATCTCGCGAAGGTCTACGGCGAGGGCCAGATCGGACGGAACGGCGTCACGTCCCTGACCGGCTTCGACGGCGTCGTGCGCGTCCGCACGCTCGGCGACCGAGCGGAGATCGGCGTCGCGGAGCTCGACGTCCCGCTGTTCCGCACGCTCCTGGCGAGCCCTGAGGGCACGCACCACGGACCGAGCGCGCGCGACGGCGCCGCGCGCGTGACCGCCTGGGAGCACGTCGACGCCTATCCGCTGGTCGTCGCCGTGTCGGCGAGCGTGCCGGAGATGATCGAGCAGTACGCGCGCG
>JAEULF010000091.1 GCA_016793965.1 Alphaproteobacteria bacterium
AGCGTCGTCTCGCTGATGCCCTGCTGCCGGCAAAGATCGGCCGGCTTCGCGCCCGCCGCGTGCAACCGCAGCACTTCAATGATCTGCTCTTCCGTGAACCGCTTCCGCTTCATCGTCCGCTCCCCTCGAACGGACCCAACCCTACGCCGAGGGCATTTCAGGGGAGCAGGTCAGCCGACGCCGCAGCGTCCCGGCCCGATGCCGGACGGGACGCCGGCCAATGTGGCAAGACGCTCAAGCGAGCGGATCGCGACCTCGCGGCGGCGCGGCAGGTCGATGATGCCGGCGACGCGCAGTTGGGTGAAGGCGCGGCTGACGGTCTCGATTTGCAGCCCGAGGAACGCCGCGATGTCGCGGCGCGACAGGTGCAGCAGGATTCGCCGGCCGGTGGCGGCGCTCTTGTCGCGGCCCGCCAGAAGTATCAGGAGTCGCCCCAGCCGGACGACTGCCGAGGGCTCGCGCAGCAGCACGATCTGCTCGCGCTCGGCGTCGATGTCGCGCAAGGCCTGCATCAGCACGATGCGGCGCAACGCCGGGCAATCCTCGACCGACCGCCAGAACTCCTTCTGCGGCATGCGCCAGATCCGGGCCGGCGTCACCGCTTCGACGCCGCATGCGGCGGCGCGGCCCTCCTGGGCGAGCACAAGGAAGTCGCCGGGGAAGCGCAGTGCCAGGATCTGGCGGCCCTGCTGCCCGCCGTCGCGGAACTGCACCGCGATGCCCTCGATCAGGCCGATCACCGAGGCCGCAGGCTCGTCCTCGTGCATGATGATCTTGCCGCGAGCGACGCGCTCCCGCCGCGCTTGGCGCAGGATCTCCTGCATCTCCTCGGGCGCCAGCTTGTCCCAAGGCGCCGGCCACCGCGTCTTGCGCTGGCGGCGTGCGGCCATCGACCGCTCCGCTCCGCCGCGATCGACAGCGGCTGACTCCATCGTTGCGAGCATGCCGCGCCTCCCTTCAGCATGGCGCAGGTTGCGATCCGTTCCGTGCGCCAGCCTTGACGGCGGTCAAGACCGCGCTGTCGCCTTCGTCGCATCCGCGCGCGGGCTGCTGCGGTCGCAGGCCGCGATCCGGGCGAGCACGATGCCGACGATGCGCGGATCGATGCCGACCGGGCCGGCGTCGACGAATCCGGCATGGCCGCGCAGGGCGTCAGGCACGTCCTGCATCGCATGCGGTCCGTCCGCTGCGAAAAGGCTCGCGACGACGGCCGGCGGCGCGTGGTCGCGGACGATGTTCCGCACGAACGGCTCCTCGTCGAGGAACGCCGGCGCGACAGCCTTGAAGCGCGCGCTGCGGCGCGCGAGCACGATCTGGCGCAGCGTCGCGCGACGCGACTCGCCGCTCTGGGTCGAGCCGTGCGCTGCCAGGACGAGCGTGGTTGCGCGCGGATCGAGCCCGGCATCCGCGCATGCTCCGAGGGCGCGGTCGAGCGCGAGCGCGGCGATCTCCGGGTCCACGCCGACGGGACGCGCTTGCTTGAAGCGCGGCGCCGCGGCGCCGGCCTGCGCCGTCGCCGCGCGGATCAGAGCTGGGATCGCCTTGCGCGCGAGCGGTCCCTCGCTCATCAGCAGGGGGACGACGTAGGCCTCTTCCGTCTCCACGCGGTCGAAGATGCCGCGCGCCGGAGGGTCGCCGAGGATGCAGCCGGCGCGCACGCCGGCGAACAGCCCGCATTCGCGCAGCGACTGCGCATGCCGCTCGAAGGACGCGGCAGGCGCGTCCGTGCGCGAGGACCCCAGGCCGACCAGCAGGAGCGTCGCGTCGCGCCAGGCGCCGGGCCTAGTGGCTGGTGCCTTCGGAGAAGGTGATCTTGTTGTAGACATTGTACTTCCCGGACGGTTTCTTCATTGGGATTCGCTTCACCTCGGCGAGGCTCTGCGCGTCGTACACGACGAGCGCGCCGTCCATCTCCCAGAGGCTGACGAGAGCGTAACGTCCGTCGCGCGTGAACTCGACATGGGCGGCGGTCTTGCCTGGTGCCGGGCGCAGCGACTGAGCAACCTCGAGCGTCTGCTTGTCGATCACCAGCATCGTGTCACGCTGCGGGCTCATGAAGTTGTCGGCCCAGGCGTAGCGCGAGCGCTCGTGGCTGCGCAGGAAGAAGCCGGGGCCGAGCGTCGGGATCTCCTTGAGCACGCGCCAGTCCGCGATATCGACGACCGCGAGCGTTCCCTGCTTCAGGTTCGGCGTGGCCATGACGCGCCGGCCGTCGCGCTCCCAGGTGATGCCGGATCCCAGGTGCGGCAAGCCGGGGATCGCGACGGTCGCGACGGGCCGGCCGGCGTCCATGTTCACCACCACCGCCGGGCCGCCGTCGCGCGAGCTGCCGACGAGCTGCCGGTACTCCGGGTCGAAGAAGAAGTCGTCAAGCGGGCTGTCGACCTCTATCCGCCGCAGCGCGAAGAGTCCGCCCGCGTCCGGCCTTGCGGCGCCTTTCGTGGCGATTTCCCAGATCTCCGGAATGTCCTTCAGCGCCGCGACGAAGCTGTCGCGCGGGCGTGCCTGGTAGACGGCAGAGACGCGCGAGCTGCGCCTGCTCGCGCGGTCCTTCACCTCGAGGATCCTGACCGGCGCGAGGTCCTCCGCATCGAGGATGACCAGCGTGTGCGGCAGGTAGTTGGCGACGGCGAGCCAGCGCCCGTCGGCGGAGATCGCGATGTTGCGGGTGTTGATCCCCGCGCGGATCTCGGCGACCGGCTTCAGGCTGCGCAGGTCGAACTTGGTCACCCAGCCGTCGCGCGACCCGAAGGTGACGTAGCGCCCGTCGGGCGAGAACTTCGGGCCGCCATGGAGCGCGAAGCGGCTCGCGAAGCGATGGATCGGCTCCAGCTTGTCGCCGTCGAGAATGGTGACATGGTGGTCGCCGGTCTCGACGACGACGAAAAGGTTGAGCGGGTCGGCTCCGTGAGCAGGCGGGGCGTCGGCCGGCGGCGGGTCGATCGGGACGCGGCTGGCGCGGATCTCCGCCTCGCCCCACGCGGGCACCGACGCCAGCGGCGCGTAGACGAGGTCGGCCAGCGCCTGCGCCTGCTCCGGCCCGAGGCTGTCCTTGAACCCCGGCATCTGCGTCGCCGCGCGACCGTCGAGGATCACCTTGGCGGCCTGTGGCTTGCCAAGCCGGCCGAGGTTCTCCGGCAGGAGGGCCGGCCCGATGCCGCCCAGCCGATCGGGCCCGTGGCAGGCCGCGCAATGCTGCTGGTACAGGGCGGGGGCATCGGCCGCCGCCGCCGCAGGGTCCGCAGCGAGGGACGAGACGGCCGCGAGGGCCAGCAGCGCCGCGCGCATCGGCGCACGCTTCGACGCAGGTGCAGGAGTCGGGGCAGGTGCCGGGGCGAGTGCCGGAGCAGGCGCAAGCGCGACATGCGCGGAAGGCGCCGCTGCGGCGATGCCGATCTCCTCGTCCGACAGGTAGCAGCCGGGATCCTCCGCCCAGGGATCGCCGGTGACCTGCTGCGCGCGCACCCGCGTGTTGCCGCCGCAGATGGCGAAGTGCGCGCAGGCGGCGCAGCGGCCGCCGACCTTGCGCGGCTTGCGCCGCAACCCGGCCAGCAGTGGGTCGCTCAAGTCGGACCAGATCGCCGAGAAAGGGCGCTCCTTCACGTTGCCGAGCGTGTGGTGCCACCAGAAGGTGTCGGGATGCACGTTCCCGACGTTGTCGATGTTGGCGATGCCGATGCCCGAAGCGTTGCCGCCCCACTGCTCGAGCTTGGCCTTGAGGTGCGCCGCGCTGCCGGGAAAGCGGGCGCGCGCCCAGGCGAGGAAGTAGGGCCCGTCGGCGTCGTTGTTGCCGGTCACGAACTCGCGCTCGTCGCCGCGGTCGAGGTAGCTCCAGCAAGCATCGAACAGCCGGTCCATCACGCGGCGCGCGGCCTGGTGCGCGACGTCTGCGCGCCGGTTCCTGTTGCCGCGGCCGCCGTAGTTCAAGTGGGAGAGGTAGAACTTGGAGATGCCCTCCTCGTCCATCAGCCGCAGGAGCGCCGGCAGCTCCTGCTCGTTGTCCAGCGTGGGCGTGTAGCGGATGCCGACCTTCAGGCCGCGCGCCTGGCAGAGCCTGATGCCGGCAAGCGCAGCGTCGAATGCCCCCTGCTTGCGCCGGAACCGGTCATGCACGGCGCCGATCCCGTCCAGGCTGATGCCGACGTAGTCGTAGCCGACGTCGGCGATCTCGTCGGCCGTCCGCGCGTCGATCAGGGTGCCGTTGCTCGACAGGCCGACATAGAAGCCCAGGGCCTTGGCGCGCCTGGAGATGTCGAAGATGTCCGGTCTGATCAAGGGCTCGCCGCCTGACAGGATGAGGACGGGCACGCCGAAGGCGCGCAGGTCGTCCATCGTCGCGTTCACCTGCGCGGTGGTCAGCTCGCCCGGGAAGTCGACGTCGGCCGAGGTCGTGTAGCAGTGCTTGCAGGCGAGGTTGCAGCGCCGCACGAGGTTCCAGATCACGACCGG
>JAEULF010000095.1 GCA_016793965.1 Alphaproteobacteria bacterium
CCTGGTCGGGCGGCACGTTGAAGATCCAGTCGAGGCCGCCGGCGATCAGCTCGGCCATCTGCGTGTTCTGGTCGGGGATCAGGCGCAGCTCGATCTTGGCGATGGTCGCCTTGACGCGCGGGCTGCCCTGGAAGTGGTCGGGGTTGGCCTCCATGCGGATCAGCTTGCCCGGCTGGTGCTCGACCACCTTGTAGGGACCGGTGCCGACCGGCTTCTCGTTCATGCCCTTCGGGCCGACCTTGGCGTAGTACTCGTTCGGGTAGATCGGCACCGGCCCGGCCAGGTACTCCAGCGCGGCGGGGAAGGGCGCCTTGGTCATCACGCGGACCTTGTACTGCGACACCTTCTCCGCGCCGGCGATCCAGTTGACGTTGGCCTGGGTGACGACCTTGTTCTCCGGCTTCGACACGAAGTTGAGCGTGTAGACGACGTCGTCGGCGTCGAACGCCTCGCCGTCGTGGAACTTCACGCCCTGGCGCAGGTCGAGCTCGAGCGTCTTGGCGTCGACCCAGCGCCACGCGGTGGCGAGCGCGGGCTTGTATTCGTTCGTCTTTGGGTCGCGGAAGATCAGGTTGTCCCAGACATGGTGCGCGAGGATCACGCCGATGCGCACGTTGTTGAAGTAGGAGTCGATGTTCTCCGGCACCTGGTTGGCCGCGAACCTCAGCGAGTTGTCCCGCTTGCCGGCAAGGGCGGGGCCGGCCAGCGGCAGTGCTAGGGCGGCGCCGAGCAAGGCGGCCGCTGCGATGCGTGGGGTCATCGGGTCTCTCCCTGTTCGCGGCGTTCCGCCGCTTGGTCTGGGAGGAGGATAGCCAGGACGCGGCGCCACCTCCAGTTCCATGGCGGGAAGCGGTGCGCCGGCGCTCACGCCAGGTGGCACGCCACCCGGACGCCTTGGACGTCGCGCTCCGCCGGCGCCTCGGACCGGCAACGCTCGCTAGCCAGCGGGCAGCGCGGGTGGAAGGCGCAGCCCTGGGGCGGGTCGAGCGGGTTAGGGTACGCGAGGCCGAGCTGGGTGTCCGGCACGCCGAGGCCCGGCTCGGGCGTCAGCACCGAGGCGAGGAGCGCGCGCGTGTAGGGGTGGCGCGGTGCCGCGAACAGCGCGTCCGACGGCGCCTCCTCGACGATGCGGCCGAGATACATGACGGCGACGCGGTCTGCGACATGCTCGACCACGGCGAGGTTGTGGCTGATGAAGAGGTAGGTGAGGCCGAGCTGGCGCTGGAGGTCCTGCAGCAGGTTGAGGATCTGCGATTGGACGGAGACGTCGAGGGCCGAGGTCGGCTCGTCGCAGATCACGATCTCCGGCTCGATCACGAGCGCCCGCGCGATGGCGACGCGCTGGCGCTGGCCGCCGGAAAGCTGGCTGGGGTAGCTGTCGAGCACGCGCTCGGGCAGGCCGACGCGCTCCATGATCGCGGCGACCTTGCGCGCGCGCTCGGCGGGCGTGCCGATGCCGTGCACGATGAGCGGCAGGCCGACGATGGAGCGCACGGTCTTGCGCGGGTTGAGCGAGGCGTAGGGATCCTGGAACACCGGCTGGATGCGGCGCGCCACCGCGCGCCGGTCGAGGCCGGCGAGAGGCCGGCCCTCCAGGCGGATCTCGCCGGCGCTGGGCGCCATCAAGCCGAGCAGGATGCGCGCCAGCGTGCTCTTGCCGCAGCCGGACTCGCCCACCAGGCCGAGCACCTCGCCGCGCCGCAGCGCCAGGGACACGCCGTCGACCGCGTTGAGCGTGCGCGCCCGCCGCAGGAAACCGCCGCCGACGGCGAAGCGACGCCGGACGTCGGTGAGCTCGAGGAGCGCGCTCACGCGGCTGCGCGCCCGAGCGCCATGGCCGCGTCGGGCGGCAGCACGCAGCGATAGGCGCGATCGGCGCCGACGCTCCGCAGCGCCACCGCCCCGGCCGTGCAGGCCGCGGCGCGGTGCGGGCAGCGATTGGCGAACTGGCACTGCGTCAGCGGGCCGATCGGCGTCGGCACCATGCCGGGGATGGCGCCGAGCGGTCGGCCGCGCTTCGTCCGCCCGGGCACGGGAATGCAGCGCAGCAGCCCCTGCGTGTAGGGATGCAGCGGGGCGGCGAACAGGGATGCGGTGGTGCCGCTCTCGACGACCTCGCCGGCATACATGACGGCGACGCGGTCGGCGACCCGGGCGACGATGCCGAGGTCGTGGGTGATCAGCACCATGCCCATCTTCAGCTCGCGCTGCAGGCTCTTCAGGAGGTGCAGGATCTGCGCCTGGATCGTGACGTCGAGGGCGGTGGTCGGCTCGTCGGCGACGATCAGGGCCGGGCCGCACATCAGCGCCATGGCGATCATGACGCGCTGGCGCAGGCCGCCGGAGAGCTGGTGCGGGTACTGGCCGAGCCGGCCGGACGCCCCGGTGATGCCGACCTTCTCCAGGAGATCGACAGCCCGGTCGCGCGCGGCGGCGCGCGAGGCACTGCGGTGGCGCAGCAGCGTCTCCTCGAGCTGGTCGCCGATCGCGTAACTCGGGTTCAAAGAGGTCATCGGCTCCTGGAAGATCATTGCGATGCGGTCGCCGCGCAGGTCGGACATCCGGCGTGCAGACGCGCGCAGGAGATCCTCCCCCTCCAGCGCAAGCCGGGCCGCGCGGCGCGTCGCACGCGCCGGCAGCAGGTCCATCAGCGCCAGCGCCGTCATCGACTTGCCGCAGCCGGACTCGCCGACGATGCAAAGCGTCTCGCCGGCAGCGACGCGCAGGTCGATGCCGCGCACGGCGTGCAGCGTCCCGCCATGGGTCGGGATGTCGACCCGGAGATCCTCGACGGCGAGCAGGTCTGTCATCGCGAGACGGTCTCCGGCGAGGCGCCATGGCGCGGCGCGTCAGTGCCGGCAGCGACATTACCGGGCCGGCGGGCCTGCGCGAAAGGGGGGCTCGCCCCGCGTCGGCGCGCCAGGTCAGCGGGCGGCGCCGTCGGACGGCGCCATCAGGTGGATGCCCTCGGCCAGCAGCGATACGGCCGCCTCGACGCCGGGCGCCAGGCCGTTGCGCTCGGCGACGTGCATCGGCACCGCGAAACGGATCGGCAGGGCCTGGCCATGCGGGCGCAGGGAGAGCTGCGCCATCTCGCCGATCGCCAGCATGGTCTCGATCGTGCCGGCGACGGGGTTCTCGCGGTCGCCGCGCGACGGTCGGTCGCGCCGGTGCAGCACGACGAAGCCGCTCGGGACGGCCCAGGCGACGCGGCAGCCGACGGCGAAGCCGGGGGCGTGCGCGACCTCCAGGCGCTGGCCGTTCCATTCGATCAGGCTGCGACCGGCTGCTGGGCGGTGCTCGGCAAGCGTCGCCTCGAACAGGTTGTGCAGGTCGACGAGCCGGGCCACATCGGGCGAGACCGGGCGCCGGGTCACCTCCTGGGGCGTGCCGGCCTGCAGCGTGCGCCCGCGATGCAGCACGGCGATGCGGTCGGCCAGCATGCTCGCCTCGTCGAGGTCGTGCGTGACCAGCACCACGGGCATCCGCAATGTCCGGCGCAGCTCGACGATCTCGCGGTAGAGGCGCTGGCGGGTCGCCTTGTCGACGGCCGCGAAGGGCTCGTCGAGCAAGAGCAGGGCCGGATCGCGCGCGAGCGCGCGCGCGACAGCGACGCGCTGCTGCTGGCCGCCGGAGAGCGCGGACGGACGGCGCGCCTCGAGCCCAGACAGGTGCACCATGTCGAGCAGCCGC
The DNA here is from genome assembly GCA_016793965.1 of Alphaproteobacteria bacterium. Classification (GTDB taxonomy): domain Bacteria; phylum Pseudomonadota; class Alphaproteobacteria; order JAEULF01; family JAEULF01; genus JAEULF01. Next base: position 3,694 of record JAEULF010000095.1, read on the forward strand.
GCGGCGCGCGCGGGACGCTCGGCGCGCGGCAGATGGCCCATGGCGGCGGCGACGTTCTCCTGTGCCGTCATGTGCGGAAAGAGCGCGTAGCTCTGGAAGACGATGCCGACGCGCCGCCGGTGGGCCGGCAGGCAGATGCCGGAACTGTCGTCGAGCCAGGTCTCCCCGCCGACGGCGATGCGGCCGTGCTGCGGCCGGTAGGTGCCTGCGATGGCGCGCAAGATCGTCGTCTTGCCGCTGCCGGAAGGACCGACCAGGGCCAGGATCTCGCCGGCCGCGCAGTCTATGCGGGCGTCAAGCGCGATCGGCCCGCCCTGGCGGAGCGCGGCCGCGAGGCCGGGCATGTCGGAAGCGCGGCCGCTCATGGCCGGCGCCGCCCGGTGCGGCGCGAGAGGGCGAAAGCGAGCCCGGTGGTGAGCAGCGACAGCGCGAGGAGGACCATCGACATGCGGCCCGCGGCGGCCTCGTCGAAGGCCTGCACGCGGTCGTAGATGGCGATCGCTGCCGTGCGCGTCTCGCCTGGAACGGAGCCGCCGACCATCAGCACCACGCCGAACTCGCCGAGCGTGTGGGCGAAGCTGAGCACCAGGCCGGTCAGGAGGCCGGGCCAGGCGAGCGGCAGCTCCACCCGGAGCACTGCCTGCCATGGCGTCATGCCGCAGCAGGCGGCGGCCTCGCGCACGTCCTGCGGGATCGCCTCGAAAGCGCGCTGCGCCGGCTGGATCGCGAAAGGCAGGTTGACGAGGATCGAGGCGAGCAGCAGCCCGTCGAAGCTGAACACCAGCGTGCGGCCGAAAGCGTCCTGCCACAGGCTGCCCAGCGGCGAAGCGGCGCCGAAAGCGACGAGCAGGTAGTAGCCGAGCACCGTCGGCGGCAGCACGAGCGGCAGCGCCACGACCGCCTCGGCAACGCTCTTGCCGGCACGATCGCTGTAGGCGAGCGCCCGCCCCGCGAAGAGCGCGATCGGCAGCAGGAACAGGACGGTGAATGCGCCGAGGCGCAGCGACAGCCAGAGGGCACTCCAGTCCATGCGATCGCCTCTGGGCCGGGAAGGGGGTCGGCTCCGCAGGCCGGCGAGCGCGGAGCCCTGGCGTCGAAGGATAGCGCGCGCTGCCGGCTCCTGCATGCACTCGTCAGTGCCAGAGCTCGTTAGTGCCCGCGCCCGTCGTGCCGGGACGGCCGCGCCGTCCGACCGTCGGAGGTCAGCAGCGCGCCGTAGAGGTCCGGCCGGCGGTCCCGGAACAGGCCCCAGGCGGCGCGCTGGAGCGCCAGAGCGTCCAGGTCGAAGCGGGCGGTGACGACGGCGCGCCGGTCGCGCGGCGCCTCGGCGACCATGGCGCCGGTCTGGTCGGCAATGAAGGAGCTGCCGTAGAAGGTCAGGCTGCAACTGGCGCCGTCCTCGCGGCCGATGCGGTTCGACGCGACGACAGGCAGCATGTTCGCGGCAGCGTGGCCCTGCATCGCGCGCTGCCAGTGGCCGCAGCTGTCGGTGTCGGGCGCCTGCGGCTCCGAGCCGATCGCGGTCGGGTAGAGCAGCATCTCCGCTCCCTGGAGCGCCAAGGCGCGCGCGGTCTCCGGGAACCACTGGTCCCAGCAGATGGCGGCCCCGACCATGCCGAAGCGCGTGCGCCAGACGCGGAAGCCCGTATCGCCGGGGGTGAAGTAGAACTTCTCCTGGTAGCCCGGCCCGTCCGGGATGTGCGCCTTGCGGTAGGACCCGAGCAGGCTGCCATCGGCATCGATCATGGCGAGGCTGTTGAAATGCGCCGGGCCGGCGCGCTCGAAGACGCTGACCGGCAGCACGACGCCGAGAGCGGCCGCGAGCGCTTGGAAGCGCCTGATCGCCGGATGGCCGTCCAGCGGCAGGGCCAGGGCGAAATGCGCGGGGTCCTGGTCCTTGCAGAAATAGGGCGTCTCGAACAGCTCCTGGATCAGGATGACCTGGGCGCCGGCTTTCGCCGCCTCGCGCACGAGCGCCTCGGCGGCGTCGAGATTGGCGGCGCGGTCGCTGCCGCATTCCATCTGCGTCGCGGCGAGAGTGACGATGCGCATCGGCGTATCCTCGGCGGTGGCGGCGCGGATGGTTTAGCCGAGCGGCGGGCTGGCGCAAGCAGCACATGACGGCATCGCCCGGCGCCCGCTCGGCGGCGCCCCCGATTGCGCTTCCCGGGCAGGCTGCGGCGTGGTCTGGTGCCACGTCAGCCGCTCTCCTGATCGCTTGCATGCAATCCGCTCCGCACGACCTCTCCGCACAGGACCGCCGCCGCGGCATCTGGGCCGTCCTGCTCCTGTCCTTCCCGGCCGGCGCGTCTTACGCCCTGGTGACGCCGCTGATGACCGTGGCCATGGAGGCGCGCGGCCATGACGCCCTGGCGATCGGGGCGCTGGCCGCGGTCTTCCCGCTGGCGATCATGACCGTCGGACCTTTCGTCCCGCTGCTGGTCGGGCGCTTCGGCACGGCGCGCACGCTCCTGCTGTCCGTCCTTGCCAGCGCCGCAGCCGTCTCTGTCCTGCCGCAGTTCGACGGGATCGTCGCCTGGTTCCTGCTGCGCTACGTCGTCGGCGCCGCGATCGCCATCGTCTGGATCGCGTCGGAGACCTGGCTCAACGTCGTCGCGCCGCCCGAGCGCCGCGGGCTCCTGCTCGGCGCCTATGCCAGCGTTCTCGCCAGCGGCATCGCTGCCGGCCCGGCCGTGATCGCGCTGTTCGGCACGGAGGGGCGCGGCGCCTACCTCGCCGGCGCCGGCATCCTGCTCCTGGTGGCGCTGCCGCTGCTGTGGGCGTGGCGCGCGGTCCCGGTCCTGCCCGGGCAGTCGCCGGCCAGCGTGCTGCGCGTCGCGGGCGTGGCGCCGCTGACCATGCTCGTCGGGCTCTGCGCCGGATTCGCCGAGACCGCGATCTTCGGGTTGCTGCCGGTCTGGGCGTTGCGCCAGGGGATGGGGCCGCCCTCAGACCTTCTGCTGCTCAGCGCTTTCGCCGTCGGCAACGTTGCGCTGCAGGTTCCCTTCGGGCGCTTGCTCGACCGGATCGAGGGGCGCGGCGTCGCGGCGGCGGTCGGCGTGCTGGCGGCTCTGTTCGCTCTGCTGCTTGCGGCGAGCGTCGGGACCTGGCTGGTCTGGCCAGCCATCGTGCTCCTCGGCGGCGCCACCTATGCTTTCTACACGGTCGGGCTGACGCTGCTCGGTCGCCGGTTCCCGGCAACGCAGATGGCGGGCGCCAACACGGCTTTCGTGATCGCCTACACGGCCGGCGGCGTCGCCGGCCCGACCGCGGCCGGCTGGGCCATGGAGACGGCGGGCCCGCATGGCCTGCTCTGGACCGTCGCGCTGGCGTCGGCCGCGCTCGGCGGCGGGGCCATGGTGGCGCGCCTGCAACGCCGCTGAACGCAGTTTCATCGGCGGCATGGACTCCCGCCGCCGCGGTGCTAGCTTTCGCGCTTCTTCCTGTCCGGACCGCCGATCGCGGCCCCTCCGATCCGATTGCAGCCTTGGGAGCTCACCGTGGATATCGACATCAAGCACCCCTACCTGCTGTTCCTTGGCGAGGCGCACGACATGCTCGCGGCGAAGACCGCGATCGGCGTCGCCCATTGGCGGCCGGAATGGTGCGTCGGGCAGCTCCGACTCCCGGGCTGCAACGCGACTTGCAGCTTGCCGGACTTGACGCTGGAGCAGGCGAAGGAGAAGGGCGCCAAGACGGTCATCATCGGCGTCGCCAACCGCGGCGGAAAGTTCTCCGCCGCATGGATCGAGCTGATGGTGAAGGCGCTCGGCCTCGGCTTCGACCTGGCGAGCGGCCTGCACAACAAGCTGACCGACATCACGGAGGTCGTCGCCGCGGCGAAGCAGCGCAAGCGCAGCCTGTTCGACGTGCGCCACCCCACGCGCGAGTTCGAGGTGGGAGACGGCAAGAAGCGGACGGGCAAGCGGCTGCTCGCCGTCGGCACCGACTGCTCGATCGGCAAGATGTACTCGACCCTGGCGCTCGAGCGCGAGATGAGGAAGCGCGGCATGAAGGCCGATTTCCGCGCGACCGGCCAGACCGGGATCTTCATCGCCGGCTCCGGCGTGTCGATCGACGCGGTTGTCTCCGACTTCGTGTCAGGTGCGGTGGAGTGGCTGTCCCCGGCCAATGATCCCGACCATTGGGACTTGATCGAGGGCCAGGGCTCGCTCTTCCATCCGTCCTATGCCGGCGTCACCATGGGGCTGATCCACGGCGCGCAGCCCGATGCGCTGGTGATCTGCCACGAGCCCGGCCGGCCGCACATGCGCGGGTTGAAGCACTACCCGTTGCCCGACGTCGAACAGTGCATGGAGGCCAACCTGAAGGCGGCCACCCTGACCAATCCGAAGGCGCACTACGTCGGCGTCTGCCTGAACACCTCCGCCATGAAGGAGGATGAGGCCCGCAAGGCGCTGGAGGAGACGGGGAAAAAGTTCGGCCTGCCCTGCGTCGATCCCGTGCGCTGGGGCGTCGGGCCGCTCGTCGACCACCTTCAGAAGGCGGGATAGGCGGCAGTTCATGGTGCGAGACTGCCCCTTGCGGGGCCTCCTCTCCATGAGGAGTGCAACCTGGACCTCATCCTGAGGAGGCGGCTTCAGCGGCCGTCTCGCAGGAGGGGTCAATGACGGGAGCCATCACTTGCCCGGCCTCAAGCTCAGCGTGCAGCGCGAATCCTTCAAGATCGCCGGCACCTTCACGATCTCGCGCGGCTCACGCACGCAGAGCGAGGTGGTGCTGGTCGAGCTCTCCGACGGCAGCCATGTCGGGCGCGGCGAGTGCGTGCCCTACAAGCGTTACGGCGAGACCGTGGACGGCGTGATCGGCGCGATCGAGGCGCTGCGCAACGGGCTCATGAAGGGGCTCAACCGGACGATGCTGCAGAGCCTGGCGAAGCCGGGCGCGGCACGCAACGCGATCGACTGCGCGCTCTGGGACCTCGAAGCGAAGCGCGCGGGCAAGCCGGCGTGGCAGATTGCTGGCCTGCCGGCGCCGAGGCCGCTGACCACGGCCTACACGCTCTCCCTCGACACGCCGGACGCCATGGCAGCGAAAGCCGCCGAGAACGGCGCCCGCCCCGTGCTCAAGATGAAGCTGGCGGGCGACGGCGACCTCGCGCGCGTCGAGGCGGTGCGCAAGGCAGCGCCGAAGGCCAAGGTCGTGGTCGATGCCAACGAGGGCTGGTCGGCGGCGCATTACGACCGCTTCGCGCCTGAGCTCGCCAAGCTCGGCGTCGCGATGATCGAGCAGCCGCTCCCGGCCGGGGAGGACGAGGCGCTGCGCGGGCGCCCCCGCCCTGTGCCGCTCTGCGCCGACGAGAGCTGCCACGACCGGTCGTCCCTGGAGCGCATGAAGGGCAAGTACGACTTTGCCAACATCAAGCTCGACAAGACCGGCGGGTTGACCGAGGCGCTGGCGCTCAAGGCGGCAGCCGAGGCCGCTGGGTTCCGCATCATGGTCGGCTGCATGATCGGCACCTCGCTCGCCATGGCGCCGGCCTTCCTGGCGGCGCAGGGGGCAGAGATCGTCGATCTCGACGGCCCGCTGCTGCTGGCCGAGGATCGGCCGCACGCGATCCGCTATGACGGATCGCTCATGCACGCGCCGGACACCGGACTCTGGGGATGACGGAGCGGTTCCGGTGAGGCGCGCGACGCGCCTCGGGCGACGAGGGACCTCCCCATGCTGCCATCGCTGACGCTCCTCCTGGCCTGCCAGCTTGCCGGCGAGCTGGCCGTGCGGCTTGCAGGGCTGCCGGTGCCCGGGCCCGTCGTCGGCATGGCGCTGCTGTTGGCCGGCCTCGCGGTCAGGGGCAGCGTGCCCGAGGCGCTGGCGCGCACGGCGGACGGGCTGCTGGCGCACCTGTCGCTGCTGTTCGTGCCGGCCGGCGTCGGCGTCATGCTGCTGCTGCCGCGGCTGGAGCGCGAGGGTCCGGGGCTGCTGCTCGCCGTCTCGCTCTCCACCGTGTCGACGATCGTCGTCACCGCCGTAGCGATGCGCCTGCTCCTCAAATGGACCGATCGCCGGGCGCCGGACGCGGCGCCGGAGGGCGAGCCATGATCGGCGGCACCTTCGAGAGCCTGACGGCGATCTGGGTCTACCTCGCGGCGACGCCCTTGATCGGCCTGACGCTGACGCTCGTCGCCTATCTCGCCGGGACGTGGCTGCAACGGCGCGCCGGCGGCAGCCCGCTCGCCAACCCGGTGCTGATCGCCGTCGCGCTCCTCGCCGGCGTCATGCTGGCGACCGGCACGGCCTACGAGACCTACTTCGCGGGCGCGCAGTTCGTGCATTTCCTGCTCGGCCCGGCGACGGTGGCGCTCGCCGTGCCGCTCTACCGCCAGCTCAAGGACGTCAGGCGCGCGGCTCCGGCCATCCTCGGCGCGACGCTCTTCGGCAGCGTCTTCGCTGCCCTGTCCGGCTATGGCCTGGCGCTGCTCGTGGGCGCGGCGGAGGAGACGGCGCGGTCGGTGGCGCCGAAGGCCATCACGACTCCGATTGCCATGGGCGTGGCCGAGCGCATCGGCGGGCTGCCCTCGCTCGCCGCGGTCGTGGTCATCCTCAACGGCATCCTCGGCGCCGTGGTCGTCAGCTGGGTGCTGAACCGCACCGGCATCAAGGACTGGCGCGCCCGCGGCTTCGCTGCCGGGCTGGCGGCGAGCGGCATCGGCACGGCGCGCGCGATGCAGGTGCATCCGCAGGCCGGCGCCTTCGCCGCCCTGGCGCTCGGGCTCAATGCGCTGGCGACGGCGCTGCTGCTGCCCCTGCTGATGCGGCTGGTCGGGTAGGCGGACCCCTAGGCCGGCGCGGCGGTCCGGCGCAGGAGGGTGACCCGCATCGGCTGCAGGAAGGCGCGGCCGCCGCCCTCGGCCTCGGGCACGGCGCGGCCAAGCGTCTGGAACCGCGCGCGCAGCGCCGTCTCCTCGCGGGCCAGGGCCGCGGCACGCTCCGGCGCGATGTGGGCGTGGCGGTCGCGCCAGGCCTCGAAGCTCCTGGCGACGGCGAGGCTGTCATAGGCGAACTCGCTGACCCGCTGCCAGCCGCCCGCCGCCTCGGCCTCGCGCAGGCGGGCGAGCGCGGCCGCGCGCACCGCCGTCTCGTCGTCCACGGCGCGGCCGAGCTCGAAGTTCTCCCCTTCGGCGATCGGTTCGACGACGAGCAGGAGCCCGTGCGCAGCCAGGGCACGTCGCGCCTCCGCCAGCGCCATCGCCATGGCGTCCGCCGGAACGTGGTGCAGGCTGTTGAAGAAGATCGCGACGTCCAGGGCGCCGTCGGGCAACGGCAGGCGCTCTGCGACACCTTCCCGGAAGGTCGCTCCGGGGACCGGCGTCCCCGCGCGCGCCTGCGCCAGCAGGGGGGCCGAGCAGTCGATGCCGAGGACGGTGGCACCCTGGCGCGCCATCCACTTCGCCAAGCCGCCGTCGCCGCAGCCGATGTCGGCGACGCGCTTGCCCTGCAGAGAGACGTGCTCGGCGAGCACCGCCGTGTGCTTGCGCGGCGCGGCGGGCGAAGGGGCGGGCGAGGTTGCGGCGTGACGTGCTGACGGCATGGGCGGACTGGTCTCGCAAGAGAGGCGCCAACGGAAAAGGGGGCGGGCCTGGGTGGCCCCGCGGTCTAGCGCGAGCGCCGCGGCGCGGCAAGCAAGCCGGGCAGGGCAGGGCAAGCTGGGCAGGGCAAGCTGGGCAGGAACGATGGGAGGGCGCGCTGCTCGCCTGGCGACTGGTGGCGCCGTCGGGCATGATGGCACCCTTGCACGGGGGCAAAGATGCGCGCGTCGATACTCCTCCTCGGAGTCCT
>JAEULF010000149.1 GCA_016793965.1 Alphaproteobacteria bacterium
CGGCGAGGTGGCCAGCGCTCCGGCGGCGGCGTCGACCTCGGCTGCAGCGCGCGCGTCGCGGAAGCCGAAGGCGGCGCGGACAGGGCGCCCCGCCGCGTCGGTCAGCACCTGCGTGCGCGTCATGCCGGTGACTGCCACCGCGTCTGCGGTCCCCCCGGCGAGGGCCTCGGCCGCAGCATCGGGCAGCAGCCGCCACCACGCGTCCGCGTCGATCTCGTGGCTGGTGCCGTCCAGCGCGCTCGCGACCGGCCGGATCGCCACGCCGCCGACGCTGCCGTCCGCGCCGACGACAGCAGCGCGCAAGCCCGAGCCGCCGACATCGAAGGCGAGGATGCGGGCCATGCGTCAGGCCGCCGAACGGGCCCGTCCAGGGCGGCGGCGGATCGACCGGCGCGCTGCCTCCGCGCCGGTCACTTCCGGTACTGCTCCATGAGCCCCATCAGCTCCGGCCCGAAGGCCGCGCCGAACGCGGCCCAGACCGGCTGCACGGCGGCGACAAAAGCAGGACGGTCAGCGGCGGCGACGGCCATGCCCCGATCCGCGAGCTTGGAGGCGACGGACTTCTCGGCGTCGGCTGACAGCTTGCGCTGCTTCCCGCTCCAGCCTGCCGCCATGCGCAGGATGAAGTCGCGGTCGGTGGGCTCAAGGCCGCTCCAGGTCTCCTTGGCGAGGACGAGGCACGCCGCGCTCCAGACATGGCTGGAGAGCGAGACCGATTCCTGCACCTCGAAGAAGGAGGCGCCGATGACAGCCGAGAGAGGTCCCTCCTGCGCTTGCAGCCGACCCTGCCGCAAAGCCGAGTAGACCTCGCCGGCTGCGAGCGACTGCGGCTCCGCGCCGAGCGCTCTGAAGGTCTCCATACGCATTTGGCCCGGCGCGACGTTGATCTTGAGGCCCCTCAAGTCGCCTGGCACCCTGATCGGAGCGCCCTTGCCCGTGATGTGCCGGAAGCCGCCCTCCCACCAGCTGAGGACGACGATGCCCTTGGCGTCGAGCAGGCTGCCCAGGGCCGCGCCGAGCTGGCCGTCGAGCGCCTTGTGGGCGTGCTCTCGCGTCGGCCAGGCATAGGGCAGCTCGACGATGCCGATCTTTGGCTCGATCGCCTGGAGCGCGGCGCAACCGAGCAGGCCCGCGTGCCGGCTGCCGTCCCGCAGCCCCGCGACCATCTGCGCCTCGTCGCCGAGTTGGCCGGACGCGAGCACGGCGATGTTCACGCGACCGGTCGTACCCTCGAACACGTCCTTGGCAAATCCCTTCGCGGCGACGTGCCAGCTGTGCGACTCGCCGAGCACATGGCCCAGCTTGATCTCGACCTGAGCGGCAGCCGGCGATGCGGCGAGCGCTGGGGCCGCCAAGATGCCCAGCACGGCGAGGGAACGCATGGTCGCGAGCATCAAGAGTCTCCGAACGGGTGCGAATAGCGGCACTCAATAGGGCATTCGCCGACTCGTCGCCACGACGGCAGCGCGGGCGGGTCCCGGCCGGGCCCGCCCTTGCTGGATCCGTGCGACACGCGACAGACTGGCGGGAGGCGGGCGACGGCGCTACCTTCCTGCACGATTCGCCCGCTCGGCCGGGCTGCCGGGCGGGTGCAACGACGGGGCAACCCGCTTCTGCCCTGCCAACCTTGACGAGGGACGCGTAACTCCATGGCAAAGATCCTCTCCAACCTTCAGCACACGGTGATCGCGGCGTTCGTGCTCGCTGCCGTCATCGCCGTGATCCTCATGCTCCTGGGCGTTCCCGCCATCCGCATGGACCACGCCTGGGGAGCGTTCGTCTTCCGCTGGCTGCACGTCGTGTCCGGCGTGATGTGGATCGGGCTCCTCTACTACTTCAACTTCGTCCAGATGCCGTCGATGCCGAAGATCCCCGACGAGCAGAAGCCGGCGGTCAGCAAGGTGATCGCGCCCCAGGCCCTGTTCTGGTTCCGCTGGGCGGCCATGGCGACGCTCGTCACCGGCCTGATCCTCGCCCTGATGAGCAACTACCTCTGGCAGTCCTACACCCTTGGCCTGGTCGACAAGGTCGACAAGCACGCGGCGATCGGCATCGGCATGTGGCTCGGCACGATCATGTGGTTCAACGTCTGGTTCGTGATCTGGCCGAACCAGAAGATCGCGCTCGGCATCGTCGAGGCGGACAAGGACGCCAAGGCGAAGGCGGCGCGCACCGCCATGCTGTTCTCGCGCACCAACACCGTGCTCTCGGTGCCGATGCTCTACGCGATGGTGAGCGCCCAGAACCTCTACTGAGCGCAAGCCGAAAGCCTAACGGCGAAGGGCGGGCCTCCGGGCCCGCCCTTCTTGCTTGCGGGGACCGCAAGCGGCGTGCGCCTCGACAGGCTGTTGGTGCTTCCAGGCGCTTGATCTCGGCCCGGAGCCGCAGGCTGAGAATGCGCAACGGCTCGATCGCCGGTTGCATTCCACGGCGCCCGAACGGGCGCAGCTGCGCTATCCTGCCGCCGCCAGCCCGCCGCCCAGGAAGAGCGCCTTGATGCGCGTATCGGCGAGGACCTGCGCCGCCGGCCCCATCAGGCCGACGCGGCCCTGCTCCAGCGCCACAGCGGCGTCGCTCATCCCGAGGGCAGCGCGCACGTTCTGCTCAACCATCAGGATGCTGACGCCGCTCTCGGCCAGCCCGCGCAGCAAGGCGTAGACCTCGGCCACGACTTTGGGCGCCAGGCCGATCGACGGCTCGTCGATCAGAAGCACCTTGGGCTCGAGCAGCAGCGCGCGGCCGATCTCCAGCATCTTCTGCTCGCCGCCCGACAGCGCCGAGGCCTGCCCCTCCGCCCGCTCGCGCAAGCGCGGAAAGCGCTCGAGCACGGCATCCATGCGCCGGCGCAGCAGCGCGCGGTCGCCCAGCGTCGTGCCGCCGAGCTCGAGGTTGTGGCGCACCGTGAGCGTCGGGAACAGGTTGCGGCCCTGCGGCACGAAGACCAGGCCGCGCGCCAGCAGCGCCCGCGGCTCCAGCCCGCCGATCGGCTCGCCGTGCATGCGGATGGAACCCTGGCGCGGGCGGAGCAGGCCGAACACCGTCTTCAGCACCGTCGACTTGCCGGCGCCGTTGGCGCCGATCAGCGTCGTGATCCGTCCGGCCTCGGCGGCGAAGCTGAGGCCGTTGAGGATCGTCGACTGGCCGTAGCCGGCGACGACGTCGGCGAGCGCCAGCGCTTCAGCCACCGAGATAGGCCTCCAGCACCTGCGGGTCGGCGCGCACCTCGGCCGGCGTGCCGAGCGCGATGCGCTTGCCCTCGGCCATCACCATGACGCGGTCGCACAGCCCCATGACGAAGTCCATGTTGTGCTCGATCACGACGAAGGTGGCGCCGCTCTCGGCCTTCAGGGCCCGCAGCATCGCCGCCATCTCGCCGACGATGCGCGGGTTGACGCCCGCCGCCGGCTCGTCGAGGAAGACCAGCCGCGCGCCGGACATGAACGCCATGCCGATGTCCAGCAGCTTCTGCTGGCCGTAGCTCAGCGACCCTGCCGGCTTGTCCGCGACATGCGCGAGGTTGAGGCGCGCCAGCAGCGCCTCGGCGCGGCCCGTGAGGCCGGCGTCGGGCGCTGCCAGCAGGCGGCCGGCGAGCGTGCCGACGTACTCCTGCGCCGCCGCGATCAGGTTGTCGCGCGCGGAGAGCGAGCCGAAGACCTGCAGCGACTGGAAGGTGCGGCCGATGCCGAGCCGGGCGAGCGCCAGCGGCCGGGCGCCGGTGATCTCGGCGCCGCCGAAGCGGACGCGGCCGGCATCCGGGCGGAGCTGGCCGAGGATGCAGTTGAACATCGTCGTCTTGCCGCTGCCGTTCGGGCCGATCACGCCGAACACCTCGCCGTCCTCGACGGCGAAATCGACGCCGCCGACGGCGCGAACGGCGCCGAAGGCGCGCGCCAGGCCGGCGACCTCGAGCAGCGCCGTCACGGCCGCGCCCCCGCCTGGCCCGCGGCGCTACCCCGCGCGGACCGGCGGGCCGCGCGCATGGCTGCGACCTTCTCCGGGACCGCGAGCAGCCCGCCCGGGCAGAACGCCATCAGCGCGACCACGAAGATGCCGAAGATCACGAGGTACCAGACGTCGGCGACGCGCAGCCACTCCGGCAGCAGGGTGACGATCGCCGCGCCGAGGAAGGGACCGAAGAAGCGGCCGGGGCCGCCGATGATCACCATGAGCAACAGGTAGATCGACGGCACCAGGCCGAAGGGCGAGGGGTCGATGAAGTTGACCAGCGGCGCCAGGAAGGCGCCGGCGACGCCGGCGCAGGCGGCGCCGATGGCGAAGGCGAGCAGCGTGTAGCTGCGCACGTCGATGCCCAGGCTCTCGGCGCGGATCGGGTTGTCGCGCAGGCAGGCGAAGGCGCGCCCCCAGGGCGAGCGCAGCAGCAGCCAGACGAGGAGCGCCGTGACCGCCAGCACGGCCAGGCAGACATGATAGTAGTCGATGCCCGAGCGCAGCGAGTGGCCGAGCAGCTCCGGCCGCGCGACGCGGATGCCGAAGTTGCCCCCGGTCAGCCACTCCTCGTTGCGGATGACGAGGAAGACCAGCGCGTTGAAGCCGAGCGTGGCGAAGGCGAGGTAGTGGTGCTGCACGCGCAGCGCCGGGAAGCCCAGCGCCAGGCCGACGGCGAAGGCGAGCAGCACGCCGGCCGGGAGCCCGAGCCAGAACGACACGCCGGCCTTCATCAGGATCGCCACGGCATAGGCGCCGATGCCGAGGAAGGCGGCCTGCCCGAGCGAGATCTGCCCGGCATAGCCCAGCGTCAGGTTGAGCCCGATCGCCGCCACGGTGTTCAGCGCCCAGAGCGACAGCAGATAGACGCCGTAGGTCTTCAGGAACAGCGGCGCCGCCAGCAGCCCGGCCGTCATGGCGACGATGAAGGCGAGGGCGGCGACGTTGGCCCGGCTCAGGGTCGGCAGGGTCATACCCGGCGCGCCTCCTCGCGGCCGAGCAGTCCCTCCGGGCGGAACAGGATGACCAGCACGAAGAGGCCGAGCGCCACGGCGTCCTTGTAGGCCGGCGCGAAGTAGACGGCGGAGAGGTTCTCCAGCACGCCGACGATCAGCCCGCCGACCAGCGCGCCGCGCATCTGGTTGAAGCCGCCGATGATCGCCGCATAGAAGGCCTTGAGGCCGAGCGACTCGCCGAGGTCGAACTTGAACAGGTAGACCGGCGTCACCAGCAGCGCGGCCGCGGCGGCGAGCGCCGCGTTGACGACGAAGGTGTAGAGGATGAGGCGCTTGACGTCGATGCCGAGCACGACCGCCGCCTCGGGGTTCTGCGCCACCGCCTGCATCGAGCGCCCGGTCATCGTGCCGTTGAGGAAGCGGTTGAGCGCGAAGACCACCGCGGCGACGGAGGCGATCACCGCGATGTCGTAGCTCGAGAAGGCGACGCCCAGGACGCGCCAGATCTCGACCGGGAAGGGATGCGGGAAGGGGTGCGCCTCGGCGCCGTAGATCGCCTTGACGCCGTTCTTCAGCGCCAGCGTCAGGCCGATGGTGGCGATGGCGAGCGGCAGCACGCCGTGCCGGATCATCGGGTCGATGATCGCGCGCTTGAAGGCGGCGCCGAGCAGCGCCGCGCTGATCAGCAGCGCACCGACGAAGGCGACGGCGAGCGGCAGGTCGAGCACGACGATGCCGCCGAGCATCAGGAAGGCCGGCAGCATGACGAACTCGCCCTGGGCGAAGTTGATCGTGCTGGTGGTCTGCCAGAGCAGCGTGAAGCCCATCGCCACCATGGCGTAGATGGCGCCGGTGGCGAGGCCGGAGATGGTGACCTGGAGGATCTCCTGCATGGCGGGGCGCCCCCTCCCTCCCCCGCGCGCCGCAGGAGAGGGAGGGAACGGGACCTGCTAGGCCGTCACGGGACCTTGCAGATGCCGACGGGAGGCAGGGTCTTCTCGATCACCTGCTTGCCGTCCTTGACGACCGCGAGATAGCTGTCGCGGTCGAGGTCGCCGTCCTTGTTGAAGCAGACGCTCATCAGCACGCCCGGATTGTCCTTGGCAGAGACCTGGGCGGTCTTCATCGCCTCGGCGAAGGCCTTGCGGTCGAACTTGCCGAGCTTCTCGGTCACCGCCTTGATGACGTAGACGCCGGTGTAGCCCTTGATGCCGTTGTGGTCGCTCTTGGCCTTGTAGGCGGCCTCGTACTTCGCGGCGAAGGCCGTCAGCAGCGGGTTGGGCGCGTCGATCGTCAGGCCGACATGGGCCTGCGCGCCGTTGGCGGCGTCGCCGGCCAGCTCGATGACCTTCTGGCCGATCAGCGTGGTCTCGCCGACGACCGGGTTCTTCTTCATGTCCCAGCCCTGCTTCTTCAGCTCGCGGAGCAGCCGCGCCGACTCCTCCTCGTTCAGGTAGACGAAGAGCACGTCGGGATTGGACTGCTTGGCGCGCGTCACGACGGCCGAGAAGTCGACCTGGCCCGGCTCGGTCGACAGGTCGGCGACGACCTTGACGTTGCGGCTGCCCATCTCCTTGGCGATCTGGTCGCGGCCGCCCTTGCCGAAGTCGTTGTTCACCCAGGCGACGGCGATCGACTTCGCCTTGAGGTCGCCGGCGATGTAGTTGGCGATCTTCGGCATGCTCTGCGCCTGGCTGAACGAGGTGCGGAACACGAACGGGTTGCCCTGCTGCGTGATGTTCGCCGCCTCGCCGCCGATCCACTGCGGCAGCCCGGCCTCCTGCGCGACGATCATGCTCGACAGCACCGAGCCCGAGAACACGGGCCCGAGGAGGATGTAAGGCTGCTCGTCGACCGCCTTCTGCGCCAGCGCCTTCGCCGTCGTCGGGTTCGACGCCGTGTCGGACGAGGTGATCGCGATCTTGCGGCCGAGGATGCCGCCCATGGCGTTGATCTCCTTGATGGCGAGATCCGCACCGTTCTTGAAGTTCGTGCCGGCGGTGGTGCCGGGCCCGGACATCTCGAAGATGCCGACGAACTTGACATCCTGCGCGACGGCCGGAGCGGCCGTCAGGACGGCGGCGAGCGCGACGCAAGCGGTGGCGGTCTTACGCATGGTTCCCTCCCGTGGGACTTGTTGTTCTGATGGGGCGCGAAAGTGGCAGAGACGCACGAGGCTCGCAACAAGGGACGACGGCGAGAGCGCGAACCGTGCTTCGCGACTCTGCCCGCCCGAGCCGGCACCAGCGCGCTTGCGGCGCGTCGTGATCTCGGCGTCGCCGCGGCTGCGCGTGCGCCGCCCGGCCAGACGCGGCTCCTTCGCCGCATCGGTCGCAGCAGCGGATGGCACGAGGTCATCGGGCCGCAGGGAGTGCTCACTGGCCGTCGCGAGGTCGCGCAGTCCGGTCGAGCGGCATGGCGCATCGAGGCGGCGCGCCCGGGCGGCCGCCCCGCGCATCGCCAGCGGCGCCGCGTGCGCGATCGACCCGCCGAAGAGTCCCAGCAAGATCCGTCGATGCGGATGCCGCGCGCGGCCGCCCATTCCCAGCACTCTCCCTAGAGGGGTCTGCGCTCGCGCGCTTGCGGAGCTCGTCGTCCGCGCCCCTGGCGACATCTTGTCGGAGCCATTTCGCTTGTGTCGCGAAATCTAATTTATAGGATGAACAGTGATTTATTGGGTGTCAACAGCGTTATGCCGAACCCGGGTCAGCCGCGGGCGCGGGCGGCTTTGCCGGCTGGCGCGCCCCGTCGCTTGCGCGGCTTGGCGCCAAGGTCGGCATAGTGCTCCAGCCCCTTGGTGATATGGGCCGAGAGGAGCGCAGTCAGGCGCTCAGGGTCGCGCGCGAGCGCTGCTTCCAGGATCTCCTTGTGCTCGCGCCGCGACTGCTCGCGCGGGAAGTCGCGCACCTGGAAAGCGAGCATGCGGTAGCGCAGGCTCTGGTCGTACATGACGCCATGGAAATGCTGCAGCCAGCGCGAGCCGCAAGCCGCGATGAGGGCCCCGTGGAACTCTCGGTTGTAACGCTCGAGTTGGGCGCCGTGGCGGGTCGGGTCGGCGTCGACCACCGCCTCGATCTTGGCAAGCTTGTGGTGAGCGCCGACCAGGCGAGATTCCCAGTCGAGATCGGCTCGCTGCAGCGCCAAGCGCGCGGCATGGCATTCCAGGAGCAGGCGCATCTGCGTGATGTCGTGCAGGTCCGCCAGGGTCGCCGGCACGACGTTGAAGCCGCGCTGCCCGACGTTCTCGACCAATCCTTCGGACACCAGGCGCGCCAAGGCCTCGCGCAAGGTGTTGACGCTCGCGCCGCAGCGGTTGCGCAGCGCGTCGAGCTTGAGCTTGGCGCCGGGTTGCAGCGCGCCGGACAGGATGTCGGCCCGGATCTGCGCGTGCACGGATTCGGTCACCGTGCCCGACAGCCCGGATTCGGCGCTGCCACGATCTTGATCCGGCGGCATCACGCGGTCGGCAGGCTCGGCGGTCAAGGGCATCGGCGCTGGCTCCGCGGCACTCGCAAAGCTTGAGGATGCCCGATCTCCGCCCTGCGCCGCAACGCATGGATTTCGGATATTTCATAGTATATTATGCGTTATATTGGATTTCTCTCCCGCGACCGAATTGTCGAGGCCACCATGCGCAGGTCAATTGCCACCGTCTCCATCAGCGGCACCCTCGACAAGAAGCTCGAGGCGATCGCCTCGGCGCGCTTCGACGGGGTCGAGATCTTCGAGAACGACCTGCTGTACTTCGGCGGCTCGCCGCGCGACGTGCGCGCGATCGCCTCCGACCTCGGGCTGGAGATCTATCTCTACCAGCCGTTCCGCGACCTCGATTCGCAGGACCCAGCCCGATTCCGTCGCAACATGGAGCGCGCCAAGCGCAAGCTCGACATCATGGAGCAGCTCGGCGCGCCGCTCATGCTGGTCTGCTCCAACGTCACAGCCGGCGCCGCCGATCCGGACCTGGCGGCCGAGCAGCTGCGCGAGCTCGCCGAGCTCGCGGCCGAGCGCAGCCTGCGCGTCGGCTACGAGGCGCTCGCCTGGGGCCGCAAGGTCAGGACCTACCGCGACGCCTGGGCGATCGTCGAGCGCGCGGACCATCCTCATCTTGGGCTCATCCTCGACAGCTTCCACACGCTCGCGCTCGACGACGACCTGGCGCCCATGGCGTCGATCCCGGGCGACCGCATCGCCTTCGTCCAGATCGCCGATGCGCCGCGCCTCTCCCTCGACGTGCTCTCCTGGAGCCGGCACTACCGCTGCTTCCCCGGCCAGGGTGCCCTCGCCGTCGACCGCTTCACGGCCGCCGCGCTGCAGGCCGGCTATACCGGGCCGCTGTCGCTCGAGGTGTTCAACGACGAGTTCCGCGCCTCGCCCAACCGCCCGACGGCGATCGACGGCATGCGCTCGCTGCTGCATCTCGAGGAGAGCGTGCGCAAGATCGTCGTTCCTGCGGCAGGCGCAGGGGAGCGGCCGGCCCGCCAGGTGCAGGGCGTCGACCTGTTCGACCCGCCGCCGCCGCCGCCCCTGAAGGGCGTTGCCTTCGTCGAGTTCGCGGTCGATGACGCGAGCGAGCCGAAGCTGCGCGCCTGGCTCGAAGCGCTGGGGTTCCGCTCGGTCGGCAGGCACCGCACCAAGCGCGTCAGCCTGCTGCGGCAGAACGACGTCAACCTCGTGCTGAACGCCGAGCGCACGGGCTTCGCCCATTCCTTCTTCCTGCTGCACGGCCCGTCGGTGTGCGCCATCGGGCTCGGCGTCGAGGACCCGGTGGCCGCTATCGGCCGCGCCGAGGCGTTCAAAAGCCATCGCGTCGCCGGCAGGGTGAACCCGCACGAGACGGTGATCCCGGCGATCCGCGCCGGCGACGGCTACCTCGTCTACTTCGTCGCCGACCAGCCGGGCCACGCGACGGCGCTCGACAACGATTTCGTCATGGAGCCCGGCAGCGCTGAGGGCACGAGCGAGGCCGGCGGCCTGCGGTCGATCGACCACATCTCGCATGTGCTGCCGAAGGGCCAGCTCGACAGCTGGATCCTGTTCCTGCGCACGACGCTGGGCATGGTGCCGGAGGACGCGGTGGTGCTGCCCGACCCGCACGGCCTCGTCCACAGCCGGACCATGCGCACGCCGGACCGCGTCGTGCGCTTCCCGCTCAACATCTCCGACGACCTGCGCACGACGACCGCCCGCTCGGTCTCGACCTTCATGGGCGCCGCCGCGCACCACATCGCGCTCGCCACCGACGACGTGTTCGCCGCCGTCGAGCGGTTCCGCGCCGCGGGCGCGGCGATCATGCCGATCCCGGCGAACTACTACGACGACCTGCCCGCCCGCTTCGATCTTGCGCCGGAGCTCGTAGACCGTCTGCAAGCGAGCAACGTGCTCTACGACCAGGACGACACCGGCGCCTTCCTCAACGCCTACACGCTGCCCTTCGAGGATCGCTTCTTCTTCGAGTTCGTGCAGCGCCAGGGCGGATACCAGGGCTACGGCGCCGCCAACGCGCCGATCCGCATGGCGGCGCAGGCGCAGCAGCATGCCCGCCTGCATCCGGACGGCCTGCCCCGCGTCTGACCGACCTGGCATAGTCGCGCCGGGCGGCAGGCAGGACCCGGAGGGCTCATGGCACGCGTGCGGATCGCCGTCTGCGGCGCTGGCTTGATCGGGCGCGCGCATATCGAGCGGGTCCTCTCCGCGCCGGACTGCGCGCTGGCCGGCGTCGCCGACCCGACGCCCGAGGCGGCGGCGCATTGCCGCGAGGTCGGCGCGCCGCATTTCCCCGACCTCGCCGCCCTGCTCGACAGCGCAGGAGCGGGCGGCGTGCGCCCGGACGGCGTCATCGTCGCCACGCCCAATGTCCTGCACGTGCCGCAGGCGCTCGAATGCATCGCGCGCGGCTTGCCCGTGCTGGTCGAGAAGCCGATCGCCGAGACGGTCGACGGCGCGCTGGCGATCGCCGCCGCCGCCGAGGCCGCGAAGGTCGCCGTGCTGGTCGGCCACCACCGGCGGCACAGCCCGATCCTGGCCGCCGCCCGCGCCCATGTCGGCGCCGGCAGGCTGGGCCGCCTCGTCACGGTGTCCGCGAGCACGACCTTCCTGAAGCCGGACGGCTATTTCGACATGGCGTGGCGGCGCCAACCCGGCGGCGGACCGGTGTTGATCAACCTGATCCACGACATCGACGACCTGCGCTTCGTCTGCGGCGAGATCGCGAGCGTCCAGGCCGTCGCGTCGAGCGCCGTGCGCGGCTTCGCGGTCGAGGACACGGCGGCGGTGCTGCTGCGCTTCGCCGGCGGCGCGCTCGGGACGATGACTCTGTCGGACACGGCTGCGGCACCCTGGAGCTGGGAGCTGACATCAGGCGAGAACCCCGCCTATCCGCGCCAGGCGGAGGACTGCTACCTGATCGCAGGCACCGAGGGCGCCCTCGCCGTGCCGTCGCTGCGCACCTGGCGCTACGGCGCGGCGCGCGGCTGGAACGCGCCGCTGGAGGCCGGGCGGCTGGCGGTCGAGGAGGCCGACCCGCTGGTGCGCCAGCTCGCGCATTTCGCCGCCGTCGTCCGCGGCGAGGCAGTCCCCCTGATCGACGCGCGCGAGGGCGCGCGCACGCTCGCGGCGACCTACGCCGTGCACCAGGCGTCGGCGAGCGGGCAGGCGGTCGTCCTGGCGGCGTCTTGATCCGGGCGCCGGTTGCGTCCTTGATGGCGCCATGCGGCGCGTTCGCGCCCGGGGAGCGAGGCACGTCATGCAGACGATCCACGGCCGGCGCATCGACGAGCCCGGCGCCGTCACGCTGATCGACGCGCACCACCATCTCTGGGACCTCAAGCGCAACCGCTACCCCTGGCTCGCCGACAAGCCGGAAGCGCACTTCTTCCTCGGCGACTACGGCGCGCTGAAGCGCGACTACATGCCCGACGACTACCGGCGCGACGCGCGCGGCCACAACGTGCTGAAGACGGTGCATTGCGAGGCCGAGTGGGACCGCGACGACCAGGTCGGCGAGACCGTCTGGCTCACCGAGATGAACGCCCGCTTCGGCCTGCCGACGGCGATCGTCGCGCATGCCTGGTTCCACGCCGGCAACGGGCCGGAAGTGATCGCGCGCCAGGCCGGCTTCCCGCTGGTGCGCGGCATCCGCTCGAAGCCCGTCACCGCGCTGGCGCCCGACCGCATGACGCCCGGCGCGCCGGGCACCATGCAGGACCCGCGCTGGCTGGAGGGCTTCGCCCTGTTGGAGAGGTACGGCCTCTCCTGGGACCTGCGCGTGCCCTCCTGGCACCTGCACGAGGCGGCGGCGGTCGCGCGCGCCTTCCCGCGCACGCGGATCGTGCTCAACCACACCGGCTTTCCCTGGGACCGCAGCGCCGAGGGCCTCGCCGCCTGGCGCAAGGCGATGCAGGCAGTCGCCGCCTGCCCGAACGTGCACCTCAAGGTCTCGGAGCTCGGGCTGAAGGACCAGCCCTGGGACTACGAGAGCAACCGCCGGATCGTGCGCGACGCCATCGCGATCTTCGGCATCGCGCGCTGCATGTTCGCGACCAACTTCCCGGTCGCCGGCCTGCGCATCGGCTACGACGCGCTGGTGCGCGCGGTGCAGCGCATGCTCGCCGACCTGCCGGCGGCCGACCAGGAGCGCTTCTTCTGGCGCAATGCCGAGAGCTTCTACCGCCTGTGAC
>JAEULF010000154.1 GCA_016793965.1 Alphaproteobacteria bacterium
GCTTGGACGACGCTGGCGCGTCGCCCACATGCCCACAGCCGCAACCACAGCAGCAAGCGGTATAGGGCGATAACGGGAGGAGCAGGCGCGCCTCCACCTTAGCCAGCGGTCACGCTGGTCCCACTGATGGGGTCCACCTCACGGTCCAGGTGAAGGGCGTCGGCGCTTGGTTGGTCTGGTCGAGGAAGCGATTGATGGCGGCCTGGAGCTCGACGACCGAGCGGAACACGCCGCGCTTCAAGCGGGCGGTGACCTCCTCCCCGGGTGATCGAGCCGGGTGCCGCCGTCGAAAGCCAGGCCAGCCGCTCGTCCGTGTCGAAGAAGCCCCGCTGCTCGCCCATTGCCGCCTCCGCGCAACGACGAACGGAATCGAATCACGACAGCGCGGCCTTGGCTAGGTTTTCCGAGGTGTCCACATGATCCAAATCAAAGCGATGGCGGAGAGATGTCCCCAATCTGCTTCCTAGAAACACAGGAGGTGAGCATGAGCATTTCTCGGCGTGGCGCGCTCGCAGCGGTTTTCTTGGCGGGCCTTCTTGGTGTTTTTGGCGCCCTGCCCGCGAAGGCTGGGCCGAATGATCCGCTCTTCATCAACTTGACGAGCGACGACGGTCACCGCATCAACATGGCCTTTAACTTCGGCGCCAATCAAATGAAGCGCGGCCATCCGCTGACTGTCTTCATGAATGACAAGGCGGTTCTGGCCGCGAGTAAGGGGAATGCGGAGGCATTTGCCGAGCAGCAGAAGACGATCGCATCTCTTCTTGCCTCGGGTGCATCAATTCTGGTCTGTCCGATGTGCATGAAGCACTACGGGGTGAAGGAACAGGACCTTCTGCCTGGCCTGAAAGTGGGCAATCCCGAGCTGACGGGTAACGCCTTGTTTGCGGACAACACGAAGACAATGACTTGGTGATCTGCCTTTTGCGCTACAGGGGTCGTTGCTCCAGTTGGGAGCAGCGGTTTCGTCTCCGCACTGTGACCGTCGCCTTCCCGGGTTCGAACGGCAGTCCGCGCCTTGTTCCTCCGTCGAAAGCTTCTTCTCGTCGCTCAAGACCGAGCGCGTCAGCCGGAAGATCTATCGAACCCGCGACGAAGCACGCGCAGACGTGTTCGACTATATCGAGCGCTTCGTCAAGCCGACGCCAGGCAATTCTCCGCTTGGACAGCGAGACCGAGCGTGCCGCCGCTTGTGGGGCACCGCAGCAGGTGCGCCGCCGCCGACCTAGATGGGCCCCCAGCATAGGAACATTATGAGAAAATGGTCATCGAATTATTACCTATTTGGCTATTGTGACGATCTCGTACGCCCTTTGACCTAGTGACACATTTGAGACTGTGCTCAATAGTGGTTCGGTAGGGTGATGTTCCATGCCGAAGCAAGTCGATGTGCGTCAACCGACATTCAGGTTGGCTGGCAGCGAAGCCATCGTCGAATCCGTGTTCATCGTCGACACGAGAGGTTTGAAGTTCTCGGAGGTCGCCGGCGGACGGGATCCCGATGGAAATCCGCAGCACCCAAGGGTGATCCTGACAGAAGTGAAGTCCGGAAGGACCTTCACCGTGGCGCCGGCTAGATTGGGGCGCATCGATCTCGTCAAATGCTTCATCGAACTGCGAATCGAGGCACTCCGCGGCAATGTGCCAGACGTCTTTCCCTTGCCGCAATCCGGCCAGAATAACTTGAGCCTTGAGGCCGTCAATCGACGTGTGACCTATCAATTGACGACCTCGGACGACGCTCGCGAGCATGAAGCGTGGCGCGGCGATTCACTGCCGGACGGGCCGTTGTTCCCGAAAATGAGCACGTCCAGTTTTCCGCCCACCGGATCGCGGCAACGTTGACGACGAAAGGATTGCGCCGCAATTGGGTTCGCCGGAATTTGGGACCGCGGTAGGGACGCGCATTACTGCGCGCGCCCCCTGATCTGCCCTGCTTCTTCGGACCACGGTTAGCTTGAGACGGCTGCTCCCGGTGCTGGCTCTTGTTGCCCCTCGCTGGGCGGTGGTGCAACGGGCCGGGGCGCGAAACCCACCGTGTCACCTCAATCACTGCGCGGGCCCTTGATCCATCTCATGGTCCCGCCGCCGCGCCGGACGCGAAGTTAACCGCACGAAGCGAAGTACCGGCGGCACCAGTGGGGAGATTGCCGGCGTGACACACCATCTCGAGACCTCGAACCCGGCCATCAAGCTGCTCGGCAGCCAGGCGATCGTCGACGCGATCTACCAGGTCGACCTGCAGGAGTTCGACTACGAGGAAGCGGTCGGCGGCCGCACGCCCGAGGGCAAGCCGCGCCCGCCGCGCGTCGTCCTGACGGAGAAGAAGTCGAAGAAGGTCTTCACCATCGAGCCGGGCAAGATCGGCCACATCGACCTGCCGCACCACACGCTCTACCTGCAGGTCGAGGCCTATCGCGGCAACTCCAAGCAGTTCAACCTGGCCCTCGACAAGAAGATGCTCGAGGAGCGCTTCGCCACGGCGACGCAGCGCGTCTCCTATCAGGTCGACACGCCTGATGCCGAGCGCAGCGAGGAAGCCGCGAAGCGCCACCGCTCGCCGCTCGACGACATGCCGCTCTTCCCGCGCTATTGAGCGCCGGGTGGCGCGCTGCCCCGCCTCACTCCCCAGGGAGGGTGACCCCGTAGCGCTTCATGATCTCCCGGGCCTTCGGGCCCTTCATGTAGGCGTAGAAGGATTCGGCGACAGGCCCGGCCTTTCTCAGCAGCGCCATGCGCTGCCGCAGGGGCTCGTGCAGGTCCTCCGGGATCAGCTCGTAGGTGCCGCGCGACCTGACGCTCGGCGCCAGGGCCAGGGAATAGGCAATGATGCCGCCCTGGGCATTGCCCGACAGCGCGAACTGCGCCGCCTGGCTGACGTTCTCGCCCAGCACGATATGCGACTGGAGCTTGTCCCAGAGTCCCTTGCGCCGCAGCGCCTCGCGCGCGCGCTGGCCGTAGGGCGCATGCGCGGGGTTGGCGATGGCGAAACGGGAGATCTTCCCCGCCGAGAGCGCGGCGGCCAGGGAACCGAGCGTGCCGTCGGCGGCGAGCGACGAGCCGTGCGGGACCATGAGGGCCAAGCGTCCGACCGCGTAGAGATCGCCCTCGTCCTTGGCGAAGCCGTCCCGGTGCAGGTCGAGAACGTACGTCTCGTCCGCCGCCATGAAGATCTCGAACGGAGCGCCTTCACGGATCTGGCGGACGAAGTTGCCGGTCGAGCCCATCGACAGACGGACGTCCATGCCGGTCTCGGCCTTGAAGGCAGCCGCGATCTCTTGCACCGCGAACTGCAGGTCCGAGGCAGCTGCGACGACCGGCGCCGCAGCTTGGGCCCTGAGCGCGTGAGGGGCCGCCAGAAGCGTCGCCGCCAGGCACGCGGCTGCGGCCGAGCGGCGCAGGGTCGACGAGTCCACGCAGATGCTCCTCTCGATATGTGCAACTAAACATATCGAAAAGCGCGCAGGTCGCAACCGCTATTTCCGTTTGGACATATCGGCGATCATGACGCGGAGCGTCTCGATCTCGCCGCCGATCGCCCGGGCCGTCAGGGCTTCCATCCGGCGATAGCAGGCAAGGACTCTCATGCCGTCCGCTGTCAGCACGGCGCCGCCCCGGACCTGCCCGCCGCGACTGGTCTCGACGAGAGGATTCTTGAAGCAGGCGTTCATCGACTCGACCAACAGCCAGGCCCGCTTGTAGCTCATTCCCATGCGCCGGCCGGCAGCTGCGATAGACCCGGTCTCGCGGATGCCCTCGAGGACGTCGGCTTTCCCGGGCCCGATCGCGATGTCCGGCTGCAGAACGATCCGAAGCCGCGCCCCGGCAGTCTTGTTGCCAGCCTTCATTGCGAAACCCGAGCATCCGCGCGCGTCAATCGAGACCGAGCGATCGTGCCTGTGCGAGAGACGGTGCGTCCCGCGGCAGCAGCCGAAGGCCATCCGCCCGCAGCTTGCCCCGACTCCGCGGCATCGGGGAGGCCGACGATTCGACTCGCGACACCCCCTATCCCCGGAACGCGTTGGTGATCGGGTAGCGCCGGTCGCGCGACAGGCTGCGCGCCGTGATCTTGACGCCCGGCGGCGCCTGGCGGCGCTTGTACTCGGCAAGGTCGAGCATGCGCCAGACGCGCTGGACGTAGGCGCGGTCGAAGCCGCGCGCGGCGATCTGCTCGACGCTCTCCTCGCGCTCGATCAGCCCCTCCAGCACCTGATCGAGCTGGGAGTAGGCGCCGAGGCTCGCCTCGTCGGTCTGGCCCTCGCGCAGCTCGGCGGTCGGCGGCTTCGTGATCACGCGCTCGGGCATGACGCGGCCGGCGGGGCCGAGCGCCCCCGGCGGCAGCGCCTGGTTGCGCCAGCGGCAGAGCGCGAAGACCGTCGTCTTGTAGACGTCCTTCAGGAGCGCGTAGCCGCCGCACATGTCGCCGTAGAGCGTCGCGTAGCCGGTCGACATCTCCGACTTGTTGCCGGTCGAGACGACCATGGCGCCGAGCTTGTTCGACAGCGCCATCAGCGTGACGCCGCGAATGCGGCTCTGCAGGTTCTCTTCCGTCAGGTCCGGCTTCCGCCCGGCGAAAGCGGGCGCCAGCATGCCCGTGAAGGCAGCGACCGCCGGCTCGATGGCGATGGTCTCGTACCTGATGCCCAGCAGCTTGGCGACCGCCTCGGCGTCGTCGAGGCTCTCGCGGCTGGTGTAGCGCGACGGCATCATCACGGCATGCACCCGCTCGGGCCCCAGCGCATCGGCCGCTACGGCAGCCGTCAGCGCGCTGTCGATGCCGCCGGACAGGCCGAGGAGGACGCCGGGGAAGCGGTTCTTGCCCACGTAGTCGCGCAATCCCAGGATCAGCGCCTGGTAGATCGACGGCAGGCCGTCCGGCGGCGGTGCCAGCGTGCCCGGAGCGCAGCGCCAGCCCTGGTTGGTGCGCGACCAGCGCGTCACCTCCAGGTGCTCGGCGAAGCCCGGCATCTGCACGGCCAGGCTGCGGTCCGCGTTCATCACGAAGGACGCGCCGTCGAACACCAGCTCGTCCTGGCCGCAAACCTGGTTCAGGTAGGCGATCGGCAGGTCGGATTCGACGGTGCGCGCAACGGCCAGCTGGATGCGCGTGTCGTACTTGCCTGCCTCGAAGGGCGAGCCGTTCGGCACGAGCAGCAGCTCGGCCCCCGATTCCGCCAGGCACTCGACGACGTCGGGCGTCCAGATGTCCTCGCAGATCGGCGCGCCGATGCGCACGCCGCGCATGTTGATCGGCCCGGGCAGCGGTCCAGCGGTGAAGAGCCGCTTCTCGTCGAACACGCCGTAGTTGGGCAGGTCGACCTTGGCCCGCACGGCCGCGACGCGGCCCTGGTCGAGCAGCAGCACCGCGTTGTAGAGGGCGCCCGCCTTGAGCCCGACCGCCGGGTTGTCGAGCTCGGGATTCTTGTTGGACTGCGCGTCCTTGGGCCGCCAGGGGCAGCCGACCAGGACGGCCGGCCCACCGTCGGCCGTCTCGGCGGCAAGCGACATGACCGCAGCCTCGATGGCATCGAGGAAAGCCGGCTTCTTGATCAGGTCCTCCGGCGGGTAGCCCGAGATGAACAGCTCGGGCGCCAGGACGAGGTCGGCTCCCGCCTTGGCTGCCGCCGCGCGCGCCGCGCGCAGCTTGGCGACGTTGCCGGCGATGTCGCCGACCGTCGGGTTCATCTGGGCGAGCGCGATCGTGAGCGTGTCGGTCATGGCGTGCGGGAACCCGGCGTGGCTGGACACCGTCCCTTAGCACGGCGGGCGCGTCGCGACGATGCCACCGGCGCGCGGGTGCCCTGCCCCGCCGGAAGCGCAGCCGGAACCGGCGCCGCTCTCCGAGCTGAGAGGTGACACGACTTACGCTCGGGTCTAGCCTCCGCATCCGGAGGGGCGCTCGCGCCCGTCCCAATCAAGCTCAGCCAGCAAGGCATCGCGACGCGCAATGGCGCGTTGCCCAAGGGGAGAGAACGCATGACCCGCATCGGAACGGCGCTGCTGACGGCGGCGCTGCTGGTCGGCACAGCTTCGGCCACGCCGACGTTCGCCTGGGCGCAAGCCCCGCTGCCGACAGCCAAGCCCGAGGAGGTCGGCATGTCGGCCGCCCGCCTCGGCCGAATCACGAGGTGGTTCAAGGCAGAGATCGACGAGAAGAAGCTGCCGGGCGCGGTGATCGCCGTCGCCCGGCAGGGCAAGCTCGTCTACTACGAAGCGATCGGCTATCGCGACGCCGCCAAAAAGGCACCGATGGCGAAGGATTCGATCTTCCGCATCTACTCGATGACGAAGCCGATCGTCTCCGTCGCCGCCATGATGCTGGTCGAGGACGGCAAGATCCAGCTCACCGACCCGGTGGCCAAGTTCCTGCCAGACTTCAAGGACCAGATGGTGAGCGTCGCCAAGGCCGACGGCTCGGGCTACGACATGGTCAAGGGCGAGCGGCCGATGACGGTGCAGGACCTGCTGCGCCACACCTCGGGCCTCGCCTATGGCGAGATCACCCGCAACCAGCCGGTCAAGGACGCCTACAAGGCGGGCGGCATGTACAAGCCGGGCGACATCGACTTCGACGCCCGCGCCATGACGCCGGCCGAGCAGAACGCGGCCGTCGGCAAGGCGCCGCTGGCGCACCACCCGGCGACGCAGTGGGAGT
>JAEULF010000184.1 GCA_016793965.1 Alphaproteobacteria bacterium
TCCGGCTACAAGTACGTGTTCCGCATCTTCCCGACGGCGCAGCAGCAGAACGAGCTGCTCGCCGCGCACGCCTACGACAAGCTCGGCGCGCGCACGGCCGTGCTGCTCTACGAGAAGACCAATGCCGGCGTGGACAACGCCGACGTCTTCGAGAAGGTCTTCGTCGCCAAGGGCGGCAAGATCCTCGCCCGCGTCGATTTCGGCCGCGAGGTCAACGACTTCACGCCCTTCGCCACGCGCATCGCCGGCTTGGGCAAGGTCGACGTGATGCCGACCTTCGCGCTGGAGGGACAGACGGTCCGCCTCGCCCAGGCGCTGGCGCAGGCCAAGGTCGTCAAGGGCGGCGGCGGCAACGCGATCCAGATGGGCTCGATCTGGCTGCCCTGGGGCTTCGAGCAGAAGGCCGGCCAGTCCTCGGAGGGCTACATCCGCATCGTGCAGTTCGACCCGACGGAGAAGCGCAAGATGGTGCAGGACTTCATCGCGGCGTTCCGCGCGAAGTACGGCGCCGACAAGACGCCGACCCATATCAACGCGCATGCCTACGACACGATCATGCTGGTCGCCGAGGCCGTGAAGCGCGGCGCCAAGGATGCCGAGGGCATCCGCGAGCAGTTCTCGAAGATGAAGGGCGTCGAGGTCACGACGGGCACGATCACCTTCGACCCGAAGGGCCAGACATCGGACCTCTCGGTCATCCACTTCGTCGAGACCCAGAAGGACCTGTCCTGGAAGGGCCTGGCCTGGTAGGGGCAGGCGCCGCACAGGGAGGGCAGCCGCGCGCGGCCGCCCTCCCGCTCCGTCGCCGGCGCATCCTTCGAGATGCCCGCTTGCGGTCGGCCCCTCAGGATGACGACGGTGCTCTCCCTCCGTCCTCATCCTGAGGAGCGCCCATAGGGCGCGCCTCGAAGGAAGGGCCGGCGACGGGCCCGGCGTCGGACCTTTTCGCCCCAGCCGCAACTCCCGGAGCTGACGTGCCCGATCTTCTGTCGCTCGTCGTCCAGCAGACCATCAACGGCGTCTATCTCGGCTGCCTTTACGTGATGGTGGCGCTCGGCCTCACCCTGATCTACGGGGTGATGAACCAGATCAACTTCGCGCATGCTGATTTCGTGACCGTCGGCGCCTTCGTCGCGCTGTTCACGATGACGCGGCTCGCCACGAAGATGCTCGGCATGCCCGAGGTGGCGGGCTACCTGCTGTCCATCGTCTTCGCCCTTGGCGCCGGGGCGCTGCTCGGCCTCGCCGTCAACGCCGCCGTGTTCGCGCCGCTGCGCGACCGCGGCGACGAGCTCAGGCCGCTGATCGCCACCATCGGCGTCTCGGTGCTGCTGGAGAACGGCCAGCTCGCTCTTTTCGGCCCGATTCCCTACCAGTTCGATTCGCCGCTGGCCAAGGAGACCCTGCGCTTCGGCAAGATCTTCTTCTCGCTGCAGAACGTCCTGGTCGTCGCCGTCTCGGCGGCCGCGGTGGCGGCGCTCTACGCCTTCCTGAAGTTCACCTTCCTCGGCAAGGCGCTGCGCGCGGTGTCGCAGGACCGCGAGACGTCGGGGCTGATGGGCATCAACCAGAGCTTCCTGATCGGGCTGACCATCGTCATCGCTTCGGCGCTGGCCGGCATGGGCGGCGCGCTGCTCGGGCCCGGCCTGGTGCTCGACCCGTTCGCCGGCGCCACCGTGATCGTCAAGGCCTTCGCCATCGTCATCATCGGCGGCTTCGGCAACCTCGCCGGCACCATCCTCGCCGGCATCCTGGTCGGCATCATCGAGGCCTTCACCATCCAGTACCTCGGCGCCGGCCTGATCGACCTGGTGGTGTTCGTGCTGCTGCTGACGATGCTCGTGGTCAAGCCGACAGGGCTGATCGCGGAGCGGCGCGAGGAGAACGTCTGATGGCGCCGCGCTGGCCTTGGATCCTCGTCGCCGTCGCCGTCATCGCGCTGCTGCCGCACCTGCTCGGCACGCCCTATTGGCGCGGCATCCTCGTGATCTGCGCCATGAACGTGATGCTGGCGCTGTCGCTCAACCTGATCCTCGGCTACACCGGCCAGCTCAACCTCGGCCAGTCGGGATTCTTCGCCGTCGGCGCCTATGTCACGACCGTCCTGGTGAAGAGCTTCGGCTGGGGCTTCTGGCCCGCCGCGCTGGCCGCCGTGGCCGCCGCGGGCACCCTCGGCCTGCTGCTCGCGCTCTTCGCGGTGCGCCTGCGCGGCCACTACCTCGCCATCGCCTCGCTGGGCTTCGCCGTCATCACCTACCAGGTGCTCGTCAACTGGGAGAGCATGACCGAGGGCGTGCGGGGCATCTACGCCATCAGGCCGCCGCCGCCGATCCGCATCGACGGCCTCGTGGACATCTCCTTCTCCAGCCCGATGATGCTGTTCTACCTGGTCGCCGGCATCGCGCTGCTGGTCTACCTGGCGCTCGACAACGTCGTCCGCTCCCCGATCGGCGAGACGCTGCGCGCGATCCGCGAGGACGAGGTCTCCGCCGCCTCGCTCGGCATCGACGCCGCGCGCTGGAAGGCCTTCGCTTTCGGCCTCGGCGCCGCGGTGGCTGGCCTGGCCGGCTGCTTCTACCCGAGCTTCGTCGGCACGCTGGTGCCCGGCGCGTTCAACATCGTCGAGTCCTTCACCATGCTGGCCATGGTGATCGTCGGCGGCCTCGGCACCATGATCGGGCCGGTGATCGGCGCGGTGGTGCTGACGTTCCTGCCGGAGCTGCTGCGCGGCGTCGGCGAGCTGCGGCTGCTGGTCTACGGGCTGGCGCTGACGCTCGTCGTGCTGTTCATGCCCGGCGGACTGGTCCAGGCCTGGCAGCTGCTGCGCGCCCGGTTCGCGGGAGGCCGCCCATGAGCGGGAACCTCGCGAGCGCGAGCCTCGCCGCCGGACCGGCGCTGCTGCAGGCGCAGGGCCTGCACAAGAGCTTCGGCGGCGTGCGCGCGGTGCAGGACATCTCGCTGGCCGTGCCTGCGGGCGCCATCTTCGCAGTGATCGGGCCGAACGGCGCCGGCAAGTCGACGCTGCTGAACCTGCTGTCGGGCACCTACCAGCCCAACGCCGGCACCCTTGCCTTCGCCGGCCGCGGCCTCGTCGGCATGCCGGCGCACAAGCGCGTGCGGCTCGGCATCGCGCGAACCTTCCAGAAGATCCGCCTGTTCAAGCAGCTCACGCTGCTCGAGAACGTGCTGGCCGGCTTCCACATCCACCACGACGTGCCGGCCTGGCAGTACTTCCTGCCGGCAGGCGCCTTCTGGCGCGACTTCCGCCGCTGCCGCGAGGAGGCGCGGGCGCTTCTCGACTTCGTCGGCCTCGCCGACGAGGCGCAGAAGCGGGCCGGCGCCCTTCCCTACGGCCGCCAGCGCATGCTGGAGATCGCGCGGGCGATGGCGACGCGGCCGAAGCTGCTGATGCTCGACGAGCCGGCGGCCGGGCTCAACGCCGCCGAGGTCGCCCTCCTCCTCGACCGTCTGCAGCAGATCCGCGCGCGCGGCATCACGGTCATCGTCGTCGAGCACAACATGGACCTCGTGATGAACGTGGCCGACCGCGTCTTCGTCATGGATCACGGCGAGTACCTGTTCGAGGGAGCGCCTCGGGAGGTGCAGGCGAACCCGCGAGTCATCGCCGCCTATCTCGGCGGGGAGTTCGCCTGATGGCGGCGCTGCTGGAGGTCGAGGGCATCGAGCTCGCCTACGGCGAGGTGGCGGCCTGCCGCGAGATCGCCTTCGCCGTCGCCGAGGGCGAGATCGTCACGCTGATCGGCGCCAACGGCGCCGGCAAGACGACGACGCTGCGCGGCGTCGCCGGCGCCATGCTGCCGCGCAAGGGCCGCATCGCCTTCATGGGCCAGGACATCACGCGCCTGCCGCCGCACGAGCGGACGCTCGCCGGCATCGCGCTGGTGCCGGAGGGGCGGCGCGTCTTCCCGTTCCTGACCGTGCGCGAGAACCTGGAGATGGGCGGCTACAAGTTCCGCCGCGACGCGGCGAAGGTGCGCGGGCTGATCGAGCGAATGATGGACATGTTCCCGCGGCTGCGGGAACGGCACGACCAGCGCGCGGGCACGCTCTCGGGCGGCGAGCAGCAGATGCTGGCGCTCTCGCGGGCGCTGATGTCCGAGCCCAAGCTTCTCTGCCTCGACGAGCCGTCGCTCGGGCTCGCGCCCTTGGTCGTCCAGGAGATCTTCAAGAGCATCCGCGCCATCAACGCCGCCGGAACCAGCGTGCTCTTGGTCGAGCAGAACGCGCAGTACGCGCTCGCTACGGCGGCGCGCGGCTACGTCATGCAGACCGGCGCCATCGTCGCGTCCGGCGCTTGCGCCGACCTGCGCCTGGACGAGCGCATCAAGGAAGCCTATCTCGGCAGGAAGTGACGGGCGCGGCAGGAGCCGGCGCACGCCGCCCCCCTTGTCAATCCCGCGCAAGCGGGACTCCGTGCCGGCATCGGGTTCGCCCCATCCATGGATTCCCGCTTGCGCGGACTGACAGAAAGAGGTTCGACAGCCGCCATGCCCGCCTTCAGCGCCCACAGCCGCTTCTCCCTCGCCGGCAAGACCGCGATCGTCACCGGTGCCGGCGGCGGCATCGGCCGCGCCGTCGCGCGCGCCTTCGCCGAATCCGGTGCCGCCGTCGCCTGCGTCGACCTGGACTGGGCGATGGCCGAGGAGACGGCCAAGGCGATCACAACGGCCGGCGGCAAGGCGCTGCCGATCGACTGCGACGTCGCCTCGGAGATCTCGACGCGCGCCGCCGTCGCGCGCGCGGCAAGCGAGCTGCACGGCTTGCACGTCCTGGTGAACGGCGCCGCTGCGATGGACCCGAGCGGCACGGTCACCGACCATGACCTGGCGACATGGAACCAGGTCTTCGCCGTCAACGTCGCCGGCGCCTACCTGATGAGCCGCTGGGCGGTGCCGCACATGGCGCAGGCGGGCGGAGGCTCGATCATCCACGTCGCGTCGCAGCTCGGCTCGGTCGGCGCTCCTGGCCGCGTGGTCTACTGCGCCACCAAGGGCGCCCTGCTGCAGATGGCGCGGGCCATGGCGCTCGACCACGCCGCTGACCGGATCCGCGTGAACACGCTCTCGCCCGGCGCGGTCGCCACCCAGCGCCTGGCCTACCGCTTCGGCAGCATCGAGAAGGCGCAGGAGACCGCCGGACCGAAGCACGCGCTGGGGCGCCTCGGCCAGCCCGACGAGATCGCCGCCGCCGCGGTGTTCCTGGCGTCGGACGCGTCGAGCTTCATGACCGGCGCCGACCTGCTGGTCGATGGCGGGTACAACGCGCAGTGAGGCCGCCCGCGGCGGCGGGCCGGCGCCCGTCGATCGAGGGCCGGTCGGTGAAGACCATCTCCCTGAGACGCCGGAGCGCACAGGCGAAGAGCCCCTGCCCCTCCCCATCGCGACGCGACGGGGAGGGGGAAGCACGGCGCCTCTTCCCCCTCCCCGTGCGCACCATGGGGAGGGTCGGGGTGGGGCATTGACGCCACCGCCTGCGCGACGGCCAAGCGGCGCGACTGCTCTCTTCCCTGCCCCTACGCCACGAGCACGTTCTTGAACTGCCAGGGATCGGTCACGTCGACGTCCTCCTTGAACAGGCGGCCGCGCTCGACGAGCGGCGTCCAGTCGGTGTAGGCGCCGACCAGCTTGCCGAGATAGGGGCGGCAGATCTCGAGGATCCGCGCGTGGTCCATCTCGTCCGCCTCGACGATGCCGGCCTCCGGGTTCTCGATCGCCCAGATCATGCCCGCCAGCACCGCCGCCGTGACCTGCAGGCTCGTGGCGTTGTTGTGCGGGCACAGGGCACGCGCCTCCTCGATCGAGAGCTGCGAGCCGTACCAGTAGGCGCCCTTGCCGTGGCCCATCAGCAGCACGCCGAGCTCGTCCGTGCCGCTCACGATCTCGTCCATCATGAGCCGCTGGCGCGGCGGCTGGCTCCAGCTCTTGCCGGCCAGCTCGTGCACCGACAGCACCGCGTCGTCGCAGGGATGGTAGGCGTAGTGCACCGTCGGCCGGTACATGACCGCCGCCCCGTCGCGCAGCGTGTAGAAGTCGGCGATCGAGATCGACTCGTTGTGCGTGACGAGGAATCCGTGGAAGGGGCCCTCCATCGGCGTCCAGGTGCGCACGCGCGTCGAGGCGCCCGGCCGGTTCAGGTAGATCGCCGCGTCGCAGCCGAAGGCATGGCGGGCCGCGCCCGAGGGCCAGTGCCTCTCATGCGTGCCCCAGCCCAGCTCGGCCGGCTGGCAGCCCTCGCCGACGAAGCCGTCGATCGACCAGGTGTTGACGAACTCGCCGCGCTGCTTCGGCACGTTGGCGACCTGGGTGTCGCGCTCGGCGATGTGGATCGCCTTGACGCCCAGGTGCTGCGCCAGGAGCGCCCAGCCCTCGCGCGTCGTCGGCGCGGGCATCACCGTACCGAGCGCGGCGGCGATGTCGAGCAGCGCCTGCTTGACGAAATGCGAGACCAGGCCCGGGTTGGCGCCGTGCGTCAGCACGGCCGTCGGCGCGACCGCGCCGTTGCCGCGCAGCGCCAGCGCCTTCTCGCGCAGCGCGTAGTTCGAGCGCTCGGAGGGCGAGAGCGACGGGTCGGTATAGCCGCCGGCCCAGGGCTCGATGCAGGTGTCGAGGTAGAGCGCTCCCTTCTCGCGCGCGAGCTGGACCAGCGCCGTCGACGAGACGTCGACGGACAGGTTGAGGAGGAAATCGCCCTCGCGCAGCAACGGCTCGAGGACCTGACGGTAGTTGTCCGGCGTCAGCGGCCAGAGATGGACGGCGACGCCGTAGTCGGCGGCGACGTCGAGGCCGCGCTCGGACGCCGTGACGATCCGGATGCGGTCCGGCGTCACGTCGAGATGGCGCAGGATGAGCGGCAGGACGCCCTGGCCGATCGAGCCGAAGCCGATCATCACGATGCGGCCGTCGAACGGCACGCGGACCAGGGGCAGGCGGGAGTCGGAAGACAGCGAGTTCATGGCAGGCCTCCTTGGGGGCTTGCGGTGGTTCGAGCAGGGATCAAGCGGTTCGGCAGGCCGATGCCGCGCCCCGCCCTGCTCGCGCCGGAGCGCGGGCAGGGCGTGAGCGCCGGAGCGCTCCCTCCCCGTCGCCCGAGCGACGGGGAGGACTTGGGCGAGGCTGGACCGCTTACGCGGCGAGCCGCACGGCGACGATGTCGCGCGGCCGCTGCTTCAGCGCCGTCCGGAAGGCTGCCGCCTCGTAGGGCGTCAGCTTGCCGAACATGCGCATGATCTCGCGGGTCGCGCGCAGCGCCTGGGCCTTGTGGCCGCGACGCCAGGCCTCGACGGTCCACGGCATCGCCGTCGTCTTGGCCGCCTGCTTGCCGGCCGACTCGTCGGCGACGAAGGCGTCGGCCGACACGACCGTGCCGTCCGCGCACGTCACCGCCACCGTCCGCAGCGCGTAGGAGCTGCCGGCGTGGAAGCGCAGGCGCGCCAGGTCGGCGCGGCCGAGGCCCTGCAGCAGCAGGCCCTCGGTCGCAGCGCCGTCGGCGGCCGCCAGCGTCGGCTGCTCCTCGCCGCGCACGCGGCGGCGGGCGAAGCCGTCG
>JAEULF010000186.1 GCA_016793965.1 Alphaproteobacteria bacterium
TGCCGGGCTCGGTGAACACCGCGGTGGGCAGGATCTCGCCCGAGGCCAGGCGGCGCAGGTAGCGCTCCTTCTGCGCCGGCGTGCCGTGCGCGCGCACCAGCTCGGCCGCGATCTCCGAGCGCGTGCCGAGCGAGCCGACGCCGATGTAGCCGCGCGACAGCTCCTCCGACACCACGACCATCGACAGCTTGCCGAGGCCGAGCCCGCCCCATTCCTCCGGCACCGTCAGCCCGAACACGCCCATGGCGGCGAGTTGCTCGACGACGGGGAGCGGGATCAACTCGTCCTTGAGGTGCCAGCCATGCGCGTGCGGCGTCACCTCGGCGTCGGCGAAACGGCGGAACTGATCGCGCACCATGTCGAGCGCCTGGTCGCCGAGCGCGGCGGCGCCGAAGCTGCCGGAATCGGCACCGGTCGCGAGCAGCGCCGCCAACTGCATGCGCTTGGTCTCGCTCGTGCCCTCGACGATCAGGGCCCTGACCTCGGCCGCGGCGAATGCCGCGACCTCGGCATCGCCGAGGCCGAGCGTCTCCGGCCGCGCCGTCTCGACCTGGCTCATGGCGAGGCCGCCGCGCAGCTGCGCGAGGTACTCGCCGAAGCCGATCTCCAGGATCAGCGCCTCGGTGGCGCCGAGCGCGCCGGCCGCGTCGAGGCGTCGCGCCCAGGCGAGCGCCTGGCGCAGCGTCTCGACGTAGGTCGCCACCCAGGCCAGCGCGTGCGCTGCCGTCTGCTCCCGGTCCAGCGCCTCGGCATCGATCCGCCCGCCCGGCGCCACGCGCGCGCCGACCGCGCTCCGGGCCGCGAGGAAGAACGTGTCGGCGGCGGCGAGCGCGCGCTCGCAGCGCGCCAGCAAGACGTCGGAGCTTTCGGCGCGCGTCGGCGGTCGCGCTGGAATGGGCGTCTGGGACATGCGGGCGGCGTCTCGCTGATCGACCGGTCGCGGCCACCATAGCGCTCGCCGGCAGGCGGCGCGACAGGACCATCGGCATGCGCTATCCTCGCCGCGGGAATGGCGGGGCACCCAGCGAGGCTGGCCATGCGCTGCGCGAGCTCACTCGTCACCGCCGCCTTGGCGATCGTCCTCCTCTGGCCGGCATCGGCGCGCGCCAGCGCCGACGAGTTGGAGGACCTTTCGGCGCGCCAGGCGCTCGCGGCGCTCGAGGCGGACGTCCGCCAGGCGATCCGCGACCGGTCGGCGACCAACGCCGAGCTGGTGCCGCGCCTCCGCCGGATCGTCGCCGAGCGCGACCGGCTCGGGCTGGCCGACGAGGCCATCATGTCGCACTGGCTCGGCACCACCGGCGGCTACGAGCTCGACATCGGCCGCCCCGGCGCCGGCGAAGCGCTTTTCCGCCGCGCGCTGGAGTCCATCGAGCATCACCTCTCGGGTCGCGAGCGCGACACGCGCCGCGGCTTCGCGCTGTTCGGCCTGGCCGAGGCGCTGCGCCGGCAGGGCAGGTACGGCGAGGCAGCCCGCGCCGGCTGGGAGAGCCTGGCGCTGGGCGAGGCGACGCTGGGCAAGGAGCATCCGCGGCTGGCCCGCGTGCTCGACGTGCTCGGCCTCATCCTGATGGCGGACGAGCGGCCGCGCGAGGCGGAGCCGCTGTTCAAGCGCGCTTACAGGCTCATGGCCGATGACCCGAACCGGAACGACCGCGACGCGCCGGAGGCGGCGCGCATCCTGGTCAGCCAGCTCGAGGCGCTGGCCGAGACCGCGCTGCGCATCGGCAAGGCGGCGGTCATCAGCGCGGCGGTGCGGCAGGTCATCGTGGAGCTCGCGCCGGCGCCGCGCGAGACGTCCCGGTTGAACGCGGTCCTGGCGCGATCGCTGCGCGCCGAGGGCAAGCACCTGGAGGCCTACAACGCGTCCAATGCGGCGCTGTTCGATGCCAAGAAGGTCTGGCCCGCGGACAGCGTCGCGGTGGCGCGGCTGGAGCGCGAGGCTGCGGTCGCCGCGATCGCGGCCGGCAACCTCGGCGACGCGTTCTACCTGCTCGCGCGCGCGGCGGAGTCGCTGGAGAAGCGGCTGGGCAAGGACGACCTGTCCTATGCCGAGGTGCTCGTCGACTCGGTCGAGTACTGGCTGGCGAAGGGTGACGCCAAGCAGGCAGCGTCCTACATGAACTGGGCGGCGACCGCGCTGCGCACGCGCGCGCAGAAGCTCGCCGGCGCCGCCACCGACGACGACCGGGTGAAAAGGCGCAAGCTGCGCGCCGTCGCCGGCCGCCTGGTCGAGCTGCTCTCGACCCTGCCGGGCGGCGGCGGGTACATCGGCCACGTCGTGATGTTTCACGTCGCGCAGATCGCGCACGCAGCCGAGGCCGGCCAGGCGATCGCGCAGATGGCCGACCGCATCGCGGCGGGCGACGGCCGCCTTGCCGCGATCCTGCGCGAGCGGCAGGAGGCGCTGGCCAGGCTGCGCGTCGTCGAGATCGGCCTGGCGCGCGTCGCCGCCGGCGACGGCATGGGCTCGCAAGCGGCGCTGGCCCTGCGCCAGGAGCTCGACGCCCTGGCGCAGCGCGTGCCGGAGGTCGACCGCATGGTCGCCGAGGAGTTCCCGAGCTACGCCGGCCTGTCCGACGTGGCGCCGGTGGAATGGACGGAGATCGGCAAGCTGCTGCGCCCGGGCGAGGCGATGCTGTTCTACATGATCGGCGAACGGCGCTCCGGCCTCTGGGTCTTCACCGGCGGCAAGGGCTCGATCGGCTTCCGGGCATTGCCGATGGGGCGCGACTACCTGGCGCTACGCGTCGCCGCCCTGCGGCGCGGCCTGCGCGCCGGTACCGCGACGCGGCCGGAGGACCTGCCGGCTTTCGACCTCGCCACGGCTGCCCAGCTCTATCGCGCGCTGGTCGACCAAGCGCAGGGCATGCTGGACGGTGTCCGGCACCTGGTCATCGTGCCGGACGGGCCGCTCACCAGCCTGCCCTTCGAGCTCCTGGTGGCCGACGACCCGCCGCCGGGCGATGGCTTCGCGCGCCTGCGCGCCGTCAACTGGCTCGGGCGCGACATGGCGATCTCGGTGGTGCCGTCGGTCTCCTCGCTCAAGGCCCTGCGCGCCGCAGCCGGCGCCTCGCGTGCGCCGCAGCCGTTCCTCGGCGTCGGCGACCCGCTGCTCGACGGCCATCCGGCCGGCGCCCGCTCGGGCGCCGGCGAGCCGAAAGCCGAGGCCCAGCTCGACTGGCAGTTCCAGCCGGAGGCGCCGCCCTCGCAGCTCGCCATGCTGTTCCGCGGCGGGGCGCTGGCCGACGTGCGCGCCGTGCGCGGCATGGCGCCGCTTCCCGACACC
This sequence comes from Alphaproteobacteria bacterium, assembly GCA_016793965.1. Classification (GTDB taxonomy): domain Bacteria; phylum Pseudomonadota; class Alphaproteobacteria; order JAEULF01; family JAEULF01; genus JAEULF01. The sequence continues at coordinate 3,290 of JAEULF010000186.1, forward strand.
GCCGTCGAGTTGCGCGAGCTGGCGCGTCGCGCCGGTGCCGGCATCGATGCGCTGTGGCTGCGCGAGCGCGCGAGCGAGCGCGCAGTCCGCGCGCCCGGCGCGCTGAAGGGTTATCGCGTCCTGGCCTTCGCCACGCACGGGCTCGCCGCCGGCGAGCTGCGCGGCGCGGCCGAGCCGGCCCTGGTCCTCTCGCCGCCCGACCAGGCGTCCGACGACGACGACGGCCTGCTGACGGCGAGCGAGATCGCGCGCCTCGACCTCGACGCGGACTGGGTGATCCTCAGCGCCTGCAACACGGCCGCACCCGACGGCACGCCGGGATCGCAGGGGCTGTCCGGGCTGGCCAAGGCGTTCTTCCACGCCGGCAGCCGTGCGCTGCTGGCCTCGCACTGGCCGGTCTTCTCGGATGCCGCCGTGCAGCTGACGACGGGCATGCTCGGCGCGCTCGCCGCCGACCCGGCCATCGGCCGTGCCGAGGCGGCGCGCCGCGCGCGCGTCGCGCGGATCGAGGACAAGGCCCGGCCGCACTACGCCCACCCGATCTTCTGGGCGCCTTTCAGCTTGGTCGGCGACGGCGGGCGCTGAGCGCGGCGGGCAAGCGTCCGGGCGATCAGCGGCTCGGCAGGGATCTCAGATAGGCCAGCAGGGCCGCGCGGTCGCCTGCAGCGAGGCCGCGAAAGCTCATATCGACGCCGTGCAGCAGCTGGTCGCCGCCGCCGGACCGCGCGCCCGTCGCCAGATAGGCGTCCAGCGTCGCTTCCGTCCAGGTCAGGTCCGCCGCGATCATGGCGGGGGAGTACGAGAAGCCCTTGGCGGTAGCCGACTTGGCACCGAGCACCCCGGCCAGGCTCGGTCCGGTGCCGTGCTTGCCGGGCTCGACGCTGTGGCAGGAAGCGCAAGCGCGATCGAACGCCGCCTTGCCGAGCGCTACATCGGCGGCAGCGGGCGCGATGCCCAGGGCGGGCACGATGCCCAGAGCGAGAGCAGAGGCGGCTTGCAAGAGCACATGTCGCATCGCAGATCTCCTCAGTCAGGTGACCCGCGTCCCGGGCGCTCGCTACCACGCACCGGCGACAGGTCGATGACATCGCCTGCGGTCTGCGCATCAAGGCCCCACCAGGGCCACGTCTGGCCGCGACGCCGTTGGCATGTCAGGCTCGCGCGATGCACCAGCATGGGTCACTTGGCGGGCCGCCTGCGGCCCTGGTCACTGGGGCGGGTCGCCGCATCGGCCGCGCCTTCGCCGAGCGCTTGGCGGCGCGCGGCTGCTTCGTCGGCCTGCACTGCAACGCCAGCAGGGACGAGGCCGAGGAGGCCGCCGCCGCGATCCGGTCGGCGGGCGGCGCCTGCGCGGTGCTGCGCGCTGACCTGGCGCAGCGCGCTGACGTGCTGCGGCTGGCCGCCGACATGGCGGCGCTCGCGCCGGGACCGGTCACGATCCTTGTCAACAACGCGTCGCTGTTCGAGCAGGACCGCGCCGACAGCTTCACGGCGGAGAGCTGGCAGCGCCACATGGCCGTCAACCTGGAAGCGCCGGTGCTGCTTGCGCAGCATCTCGCGCGCGGGCTGCCGGCAGGGCGCGAGGGCGTCGTCGTGAACATGCTCGACCAGAAGCTGTTCAACCTGAACCCCGACCACTTCACCTACACGCTCGCCAAGGCCGGCCTGCTGACGGCGACGCGCACGATGGCGCAGGCTTTGCGCGGTCGCGTCCGCATCGCCGGGATCGCGCCGGGCCTGACGCTGCCCAGCACGCGCCAGACGCCGGAACGCTTTGCCCAGGCATTTCGCGACACGCCGCTCGGCCGCAGCTCGACCGTGCCGGAGCTCGTGGCGGCCCTCGACTTCATCCTGGACACGCCCGGCTACACCGGCGAAGTCCTGGTCCTGGACGGCGGCGAATCGCTGCGTCCGCGCGGTCGCGACGTGTCCTTCGATCCAGCCCTGACCTGAACGGCGAGCAGCATTCGAAAATCTCGCTGATTCAACGCGTTCAACCTGCCGGGCCGGGCTTTGCTGCAGCGCCGTTGCCAGCCTTGACATCGCGAAAGCCCGACGCCTATGGTGCGCCCGCTTTTTCGGGCCCGATGGGGTGCTGCCGACGGCGGGCCGCGACGCTTTTCCGGCAATCGGAGGGCGATCCGTGTCCGGCGACGACAAGCGCGAGCCGTCCCTCGACGCCCTCGGGGCTAGAATCGAGGCAGCGCGGCAGCGCGAGTCGGAACTGGCTGGTCGGCCGCAAGCCAGCGGCGGGCGCGGCGGTGCCACCGGCAGCGGGTTCGGGCTAGCGTACCGGATGGCCATGGAACTCGTGGCCTCTCTGGTGGTCGGGTTCGGTCTGGGTTACCTGCTGGATCGGTGGTTGGGGACCCGCCCCTGGCTGCTGATCGTGATGATCCTGCTGGGGATGTCGGCCGGCTTGTATAACGTGATCCGAACCGGCATCCGGATGGGCGAAGAGCAGGCCGGGGACGGAGCTGCCGAAACGGGTGCTGCCAGGAGCGGCAGCGACGGCAAGGAAAGGTGAGGAATCGTGGCTGGACCGATTGAGCAGTTCCTGATCAAGCCGATCGTGCCCCTCAAGGTCGGCAGCCTCGACATCTCCTTCACCAATTCGTCGGCGATGATGGTGGCGGCGACGGCGCTCGCGGCCGGGATCGTCGTCTTCGGCATGCGCAACAAGTCGCTGGTGCCCGGGCGGCTGCAGTCGCTGGCAGAGATGCTGCACGACTTCGTGGCGTCGAACCTGAAGGACGTCGTCGGGCCGGAGGGGCGGCCGTTCTTCCCCTTCGTCTTCTCGCTCTTCATGTTCGTGCTGCTCGGCAACCTGCTGGGCATGCTGCCCTACGGCTTCACCTTCACCAGCCACCTGATCGTCACCATGACGCTGGCGATGGCGGTGTTCCTGCTGGTGACCGTCGTCGGCTTCGTGCGGCACGGCACTCATTTCTTCGGGCTGTTCGCGCCGCAGGGGGCGCCGCTGCCCGTCATGTTCATCCTCGTGCCGATCGAGGTCATCTCCTACTTCATCCGCCCGCTGACCCACGGCATGCGCTTGTTCGGCAACATGATGGCCGGGCACATCATGCTGAAGGTCTTCGCCGGCTTCTCCGTCATGATGGGCGTGGTCTTCGGCATCGTGCCGATGGTGTTCAACGTGGCGATGATCGGGCTGGAGTTCTTCATCGCCTGCCTGCAGGCCTATGTCTTCATGGTGCTGACCTGCATCTACCTGAACGACGCGGTGAACCTGCACTGACCGCCGCGCGCCGGGACCGACCCGCCCGGGCCCGCCTGCCCGGGAACCAGTTCTCCATCGCAAGGAAGGATACGGAGTCATGGAAGCTTCTGCCGCAAAGCTCATCGCCGCCGGCCTCGCGCTGATCGGCGTCGCCGGCGTCGGCGTCGGCGTCGGCCTGAT
>JAEULF010000218.1 GCA_016793965.1 Alphaproteobacteria bacterium
GCCGTGACCTCGGGAAAGCGGGCGCGCAACGCGTCGCGGGCAAGGGCCTGATAGTCGCCCTGCTCGAGGTCGGCGAGCACCCGATTGCCCTTGGGGTCGATCTTCTCCGGATCGAAGTGCACCTCGAGCGAGATGCGCGTCTCGCTGAAGGCGGTGTAGCCGTTCGAGAAGATCGTCCAGAGCAGAGCCAGCAGCGCCGCCGCTGCGAGCGAGAGGGCGAGAGCGCCGACGCCGCGGAAGACCAGCTCCTCGACCTTGCGCCGCTTGAGCCTGGCGTGGAGGCGGGTGCGGACGCTTGCCGGCTCGGCGATGACGGCGCGAAGCGTTGTGTCAGTCATACTTTTCCCTGTACTTGCGCACGACCCCGAGCGCGACGATGTTCATGGCCAGAGTCGCGATGAAGAGCAGCAAGCCGATAGCGAAGGCCGACAGCGTCTTGGAGCTGTCGAATTCCTGGTCGCCTTTGAGCAGCGTGACGATCTGGACGGTGATGGTGGTCACCGACTCGAGCGGGCTCCACCATCCGGCGTTGTCGAAGTTTGTCGCGGAGAGGCCGGCGGCCATGACGACGATCATGGTCTCGCCGATCGCCTTGCTGACGGCCAGGAGCACCGCGGCGAAGATGCCGGGCAGCGCCGCGGGCAGGACGACCTTTCGGATGCACTCCGATTTCGTGGAGCCGAGACCGTAGGCGGCATCGCGCAGGCTCTGCGGCACGGCGTTGATGACGTCGTCGGTCAGCGAGGAGACGAACGGGATGATCATGACGCCCATGACCAATCCAGCTGCAAGGGCGCTTTCCGACGCCGCGGTCATGCCGAGGGACTCGGCGGTGTCGCGCACGAAGGGCGCCACGGTCAGCGCGGCGAAGAAGCCGAATACCACCGTCGGGATGCCTGCCAGGATCTCGAGCAGCGGCTTGGCGACGGCCCGCGTCCGGTGCGAAGCGTAGTCGGACAGGTAGATCGCCGACATCAAGCCGATCGGCACCGCGACGATCATGGCGATGGCCGTGATCATGAGCGTGCCGAAGATGAGCGGCATGGCTCCGAACGTCCCTTTCGCCCCGACCTGGTCGGCGCGGAAGGCCTCCTGCGGGCTCCACTTGACGCCGAACAGGAAGTCGATCGGACTGACGCGCCCGAAGAAGCGGATCGACTCGAAAAGCAGTGACAGGACGATTCCGATCGTCGTCAGGATCGCGATGGCGGAGCAGAGCACCAGGAAGAAGGTGACCGCCCGCTCGACCTTGTTGCGGGCACGCAGCTGTGTCGAGAGGCGCGCGCGCGCCCAGGTCAAGCCGGCCGCGCCGATGGCGCACGCGGCGGCGACGAGCGCGGTGTTTCCGAGCGCGCGCAGCTCGCTCATCCGGGCCGCTGCGGCGGCGATCTCCGGCGCATGCCCGGACGACGGAACCAGCCCGGCAGAGATGTTGCGTATGTCGGTCAAGAGCAGGCTGAAGCGGTCAGCTGGCAGGTTGCGGAGCGTCTCCGGGAGGCTGTCGACGACGATGCCTTGAATGAGGATCGGCTGCAGGATGGCCCAAGCGCCGGCCACGGCAAGGGCGGGCACGCCGCACCACAGGGCGACGAAGAGGCCGTGATAGGACGGGCGGGAGTGCAGGGCGCGGGACTTGCCGTCCGCGATGGCGACGGCGCGCTTGCTTCCCATCCAGTAGCTCAGGAGCACCAGCGCGGCGATGGCGGCTAGGGCGAACGTTGGCGACATCGCGGCGATCCCGGGCGTTGAGGGTTCAGAAATGGCGCAAGGACGAGTCGAGGAGAATGCGGAGGCGCCCGGCCGGTCCCGACCGGGCGCCTCCGGTCAGATCACGACATCGGCTTCAAGCTGGTGGCGCTGGAGCGGGACTTCTCGCGCATCTCCTTGGGCAGCGCGATCAGGCCCTTCTTCGCGAGGTAGCCTTCCTCGCCCATCGCCTTCTCGCTCATGTACTCGGCGATGAACTCCTTAATCCCCGGGATCACGCCGACATGCGCCTTCTTGGCGTAAAGGAACAGCGAGCGGGCCACCGGGTACTTGAACGACGAGATGTTGTCGTAGGTCGGCTCGACGCCGTCGATCGAGGCGCCCTGGATCTTGTCCTGGCTCTCCTCGAGGAAGCTGTAGCCGAAGATGCCGAACGCGTTCTTGTTGGCGACCAGCTTCTGGACGATCAGGACGTCGTTCTCGCCGGCCTCGATGAACGCGCCGTCCTCGCGGATCGCCTGGCAGGCCTTGGCAGCCTTGCCCTTGTCGCCGAGGATCTTCTCCATGTCGGCCTCGGCACCGGCCTTCTTGCAGCCGGCTTCCATGGCGAGCTCATTGAAGGCGTCGCGCGTGCCGGAGGTCGGCGGCGGACCCAGCACCTCGATCTTGGAGGCCGGCAGCGACGGGTCGACGTCGCTCCAATTCTTCGCCGGGTTGGCGACCATCTTGCCGCCCATCGGCACTTCGCGGGCCATCGCCTTCCAGAGCTGGGCGATGGTGATCTTCACCTTCGGGCCCTGCTTGGAGTTGGCCAGCACGATGCCGTCGAAGCCGATGGTCATCTCGATGACCTCGGCGACGCCGTTCTTCTTGCAGTCGTCGATCTCGGACTTCTTGATCGCGCGCGAGGCGTTGGTGAAGTCCGGGTGGTTGGCGCCCACGCCGGCGCAGAACAGCTTGAGGCCGCCGCCGGTGCCCGTGCTCTCGACGATCGGCGCCTTGAACTTGGTGGTCTTGCCGAACTGCTCGGCGACTGCGGTGGTGAACGGGAACACGGTGCTCGAGCCGACGATCTTGATCTGGTCGCGGGTCTGGGCCAGGGCGCTGCCGGCCATTGCCAGCGTCGCGGCGGCCGCGACAAGGAGCGTCTTCTTCATGCGGGTCCATCCTCCGATCGGGGCGGTCTCGGGGCGAGACCGTCCGGCCGCGCGCACCTTAGGAAGCGCCCGGGATGGATTTATTGCGAAGACGTGACGTTATGATGACAGTCCGCAAACGCTTGCCGTCACGCACGAATCAGGCGCGCCGTATCGGCTACGCGCCTGCCTGGTTCGACCGGCGCGCCCCTCGGCTTGACGAGCACGGGCTCGGCCTGGGTCGGCGTGCCCGGCGGCGCGGCGGGAAGGACGACCGTGAAGGTGCTGCCGACGCCGACATGGCTCTCGATGTCGAGCACGGCGCGGTGCCGCTGGACGATGTGCTTGACGATGGCGAGGCCGAGGCCGACGCCGCCGGCGGTGTGCGCGCGCCCGGCATCGACGCGATAGAAGCGCTCGGTAAGGCGCGGCAGGTGCTCGATGGCGATGCCCTCGCCAGCGTCCCGCACGGCGAGGGTCACCACGCCCTGCGTCCACCCGGCCGGAAGCGCGCCGACCCGTGAGGCGCCGGGCGGAGGCGGGCCGGTCCGGTCGGCGGTCGCAACCTCGACGGTCACCGTGGTGCCGGCGCGCCCGTACTTGACGGCGTTGTCGATCAGGTTGAGCGCCAGCCGCGCCAGGTCGTCGCGGTCTGCCAGGGCCGGCCGCACCTGGTCCGCGATGCGGAGCGCGATCGTCATGTTGCGCGCCCGCGCCTTCAGCTCCAGCGCTGCGGCAGCGCCGCGCGCCAGCGACGGCACATCGACCGCTCCGGACGGCGGCGTGTGCTCGGACATCTCGATGCGCGAGAGCGACATCAACCCGTCCACCAGGCGCGCCATCCGGCCGGCCTGGTCGTCCATGATGGCGAGGAAGCGGTCGCGCGCCTCGGCATCGGAGCGCGCGGGCCCGCGCAAGGTCTCGATGAAGCCGATCAGGCTCGCGAGCGGCGTCCGCAGCTCGTGGCTCGCATTCGCCACGAAGTCGGCGCGCTGGCGCTCCGAGCGCTTCAGCTCGGTCAGCTCCTGGAAGGCGATCGCGGCGACCGCGCCGTCGGCGGAAGGCGGGTCAAGCCGCACCACGGAGACGGCAAAGCAGCGCTCGACGGGGCCGGGCACGGTGATCTCGAACCGTGCGGGCGTCCCGGCGACGGCGGAGTCGATCGCCTGGGCCAGCTCCGGACGGCGCGAGATGCTGAAGATCCGCGCTCCTGCGACGGCGCCGTCGAAGGCTGCCCGCGCGGCCGCGTTGGCGCGCACGATCCGGCGGTCCGAGTCGACGATGACAAGGGGGTCGGGCAGCGACTCGACGATGGCATCGTTGACCGCGCGCTGGGCGAGGACGGCCGCGCGCTCGCGGTCGTGCGCCTCGCGCAGGCGCTGCGCGGCGCCGGTCAAGCGTCCCACCAGGCCCATGCCGGACCATCGAGGCGGCGGCGGTGCCGCCTCGCCGCCCTCGGCGAGAGCGGCGAGGCGCTCGACATAGACCGTCAGCCCGGCGATCGCCGTCTTGTGGCGCCAGAGGAAGAAGGCGGCGACGAGCCAGAACCCCGCCACGCTCGCATAGGCGATCGGTTCCGCGGTCCGCGACGCCAGCAAGGCCGCCAGGGCGGCTGCAGCGGGCACGAAGGTGAGGCCGAGGGCGGCGCCGGCGATGCGCAGGTGCGCAGGCTGCGCGGACGCCGAGCCCTGCCGATGCGAGTCCGCCCCGCCGTCGGCTGCTGAATTCGAAGCCGCGCGCGTTGCGACCATGCGCGGACGCTCCACTGCGACGGCCGCGACGGGATCGACGCGGCGATTCACCAGTATGTTCCCGGTCAGTGACCGCTCGATGACGAGGCGGTCGCTGCGCGGGCGGACTACTCGGCGGCCGTCGCCTTGCGGAGCGTCGCGACGCCCGCCGTCGTCTCGTAAGCGGCGATGCAGGCGGCGGTGACGATGTCCGAGACCGTGCTGCCCATCTGGACGATCTGGGCCGGGCGGGACAGGCCGATGAGGATCGGGCCGACGCCGACGCCGCCGCCGAGCTGCTGAAGCAGCTTGGACGCGATGTTCGCCGTGTGCAGCGCCGGCATCACCAGGACGTTCGCCGGGCCCGAGAGCCGGCAGAAGGGATAGGTGGCGCGCATCAGCTCGTGGTCCAGGGCGACGTCGGCCGACATCTCGCCGTCGTACTCGAAGTCGATCTGCCGGCGGTCGAGCTCGCCGATCGCCTCGCGGATGCGCTGCGCCTTCTCGCGCATCGGGTTGCCGAAGTTGGAGAACGACAGCAGTGCCACGCGCGGCTCGTGGCCGAGCTCGCGCGCCTTGGCCGCCGACTGGACGGCGATGTCGGCGAGCTGCTCGGGCGTGGGAAGCTCGTGCACTTGCGTGTCGCTGATGAAGACCGTGCGCCCGCGCGCGATCATCACTGACAGGCCGAACAGCCGGGAGTGCGGCTTCGGCGGGATGACGCGGGCGATGTCGTCGAGCGTCACGGCATAGGACCGCGTGAGGCCGGACACCATGCCGTCCGCGTCGCCGAGCACGGTCATGCACGCGGCGAAGCAGTTGCGGTCGGTGTTGACCAGCCGCTGGCAGTCGCGATGGAGATAGCCCCGCCGCTGCAGCCGCTTGTAGAGGAAGTCCGTGTACTTGGCGTTGTGCTGCGACAGCCGCGCGTTGTGGATCTCGATGCCGTCGGTGTCGGCGATGCCGAGCTGCTTCATCATGTTGAGGATGCGCTCCTCGCGGCCGACGAGGACGGGCGTGCCGTAACCGCTGTCGCGGTAGATCGCGGCGGCGCGGATCACGCGCTCCTCCTCGCCCTCGGCGAAGACGATGCGGCGGGGCGAGCTGCGGACGGCCTCGAAGATGCCTTGCAGGCTCGACGCCGTCGGGTCGAGGCGCGCGCGCAGCTGCACGCGATACGCCTTCATGTCCTTGATCGGTCTGCGCGCCACGCCGCTGTCCATCGCCGCCTTCGCGACGGCTGAGGGCACCACCTCGATCAGGCGCGGGTCGAACGGCACGGGAATGATGTACTCCGGGCCGTAGCGAAGGCGCCGCCCCGCATAGGCACGGTCGACCTCGTCGGGAACGTCCTCGCGCGCGAGCTGCGCCAGCGCGTGGACGGCGGCGATCTTCATCTGCTCGTTGATCGCCTTCGCGCGCACGTCCAGCGCGCCGCGGAAGATGAAAGGGAAGCCGAGAACGTTGTTGACCTGGTTCGGGTAGTCCGACCGGCCGGTCGCGACGATCGCGTCGGGTCGCGCCGCCTTGGCCTCCTCGGGCGTGATCTCCGGATCCGGATTGGCCATGGCGAAGATGATGGGCTGCGCCGCCATGCCCTTGACCATCTGCTGCGTCACGGCGCCCTTGACCGAGAGGCCGAAGAACGCGTCGGCACCCTCCATCGCGTCGCCGAGCGTGCGCTTGCTCGTCTTCACGGCATGCGCCGACTTCCACTGGTTCATGCCCTC
>JAEULF010000240.1 GCA_016793965.1 Alphaproteobacteria bacterium
GCATCGACGCCGCGCGGCGACTGGATGCGCAGGCGCGGCGCCAGGCCCAGCGCATCGCCGGCATCGGCGAGCGCCGCGCACGCCGCAGGGTAAACCTCGCGGTGGATCGACTCCTCGCCGACGACCAGCACGGTCGGCCCGGGTGCGGAGGCCGGCGCCGGACCGCTCGCCCGGAGCGCGAAGCGGACGCGCAGCGCCGCCGCATCCGCGACGCCCGGCACACCGGAAATCCGGCCGGAGGCATCGCGCGCGAGCGCCGGCAGGATCGGCGCGCCATGGGCATCGGCGACAGTAAGGCCGTCACCCGTCTCGCGCACGGTCAGCCACAGCGCATCCTGACAGCGAATCGCCAACGCGCGTGCAGCCTCGCTGCGCGACATCGGGCGGCAGGCGAGCGGATTGAACGCGACGACTCCCGCCGCGATCGGCTCGCCTCCGTCGATCGCCGCCGCGGCCGTTGGCGGCAACGGCGAGTCGCCCGAGCGCTCCAGCCAGAGCGAGCCGTTGGGCCAGAGCGCGCCATGGGCGGCGACATGCTCACGGCTCGCCACGCGCTCGTCGATGTCCTGGCGGCCATGCAGCCGCACGCTCGGCAACCTGCCGCCATCCGGTGCGGCCAGCGACGCCGCCAGCGCGCCGGCGACGATCCCGTCCAGCGCCGGGACCGGCGTGGCATGCTCGACGACCAGGAGTGGCTGCGCGGCCATGGCTCAGCCTTCCATGAATCAGGTCACTCGATGACGTGGATCGGGCGCGCCAGCGTGCCGAGCTGGCGGGCACCCTTCTCCGTGATCAAGATCGACTCGCTGATGCCGACCGTGAACACGCCGTACTCGCGCAGCGCCGTCGGCACGTGGAAGCACATGCCCGGCTGCAGCGGCTCCTTGATGCCGGTGAACAGGCTGAGCACCTGCCACTCGCCCCAGTCCGGCGCGAAGCTGACGCCGAGGCTATAGCCCGTGCGCTTCTTGTAGCGATCGGTCATGCCCGCGCGGTCGATGACGCGCTGGCAGGCCATGTGCACCTCCTCGCAGGCGACGCCGGGCCTGGCCGCGTCGATCGCCGCCTGCAGACCCTCCAGCACGACCTTCTCCAGCTCGCGCGCCAGCGCCGGCGGCTTGCCGATCCAGGCCGTCCGCATCAGGCCGGAGTGGTAGCGGTCCTGGCAGCCGGACATCTCCAGGAAGATCGGGTCGCCATGCTCGAGCTTGCGCCGCCGCCAGGTGGCGTGCGGCACGCCCGAGCGCGGGCCGGAGGAGACCAGCGGCTCCATGCCCATGTACTCCGCCCCGCCGGCGATCGCCGCCTGCATCATGGCGGCGACCAGGTCGTTCTCGGTCCGCCCGGGTTTGATCGCCGCCATGCCGGCCCTGATGCCTGCCTCGGCCTGTCGCGCCGATGCCTCCAGCGCCTTGATCTCCAGCGGCGACTTCACCCGGCGCATGGCCTCGACGACGCCCGAGGCGTCCTCGACCTTGCCCATCTTCTCGACGAGCTGCTCGTAGAAGGCGATGGGCAGGAACCAGCCGCGCTTCTCGATCGCGATGCGCTTGCCCTGCAGCTTCATGCGCCCGAGCGCGTCGATCACCGTGTCGGCCGGCTGGGCGTTGTCCTGGTAGACCTCGTGATCGGCGATGAAGGTGTTACGCAGGAAGTTCGTGAGCTCGAGCTGGCGCAGCAGGAATTTCGGCTCGCCCTCGACCGGCAGCACCAGGCATTGGAACGTGTAGTAACCGGGCGTCTGCTGGCCGGTCAGGTAGAAGATGTTCTCGGGACCCGTGAGGATCGCGGCGTCGAGCTTGCGCCGGGCGAGCTCTGCCTTCGCGGCGCGCTGGCGCCGCTCGAACTCGTCCCGCGGGAACACCGCCTCGATGCCGCGCGCCTGGGTGCTCATGCCGTCGTCTCCCAAAGTAGCGTCGTCTTGCCGACGTCCAGATCGAGGCCGAGGCCCGGCGCGTCGGTCAGCCGGACCTTGCCCTTGGCGTAAGCGAGGCCGGGCGCCGGATCGTCGATCAACCCGTCGGCGCCGTAAAGCTCGGCATGGGCCGGGCGCGTCGCCGCGGCGACATGCGCGGCAGCAGCGGTGCACAGCCCGCCCTCGTTCATCTGGCCGATCATCAGGCCTATGCCGGCGTTGCGCAGGATCGACGCGGCGCGCAGCGTCGGCGCGATGCCGCCGAGCTTGACCAGCTTCAGATGGCCGAGCGGCGCCGCGCGCGTGCGCGCGAGCATGCGGACGTCATCGAGCGAGGCGAGGGATTCGTCGAGCATGATCGGCACCGGACTTGCCGCGGCGACGCGCGCCGCCGCCTCCCAGTCGCCGGCGGCGACCGGCTGCTCGACATAGGCAAGGCCGAAGGGCGCGAGCGATGCCAGGTTGGCCCGCGCCTCGTCCTCGCTCCAGCGCCCGTTCGCATCGACCGCGAGCTTGATCTTGGCCCCGAAGCGCTGGCGCAGCAGGCCGAGGCGGCGCGCGTCGTCAGCGAAGCCCTGCACGGCGACCCGCAGCTTCAGGTCGGCGAAGCCGCGCGCGACATAGGCGTCGGCGCGCGCCAGCATCGTCGCGTCATCGCTCCAGAACAGCGTCTGGTTGGTGGCGACCGACGGCTCGAACTTGCCGTCCAGGAAGGCCGCGAGAGGCTTGCCCGCGGCGCGCGCGCGCGCATCGTGCACCAGGCCGTCGAGCAGCATGAGCGCCGGTGCGCTCAGCCGCAGCTTGCCCGAATCGAGATCGGCGGCCAGGCCATCGATGCCGCGCGCCCAGGCGAAGCCCGTGACGGCAGCAACGATCTCCGCCTCAAGCACCTCGGCCGGCGTCCCCGTCAGGTAGGCGATGTTGACGCGCACGCCAGCATTGCCGACGCGCCGGTCGCCGTCATCGGCGGCCAGGTACAGCTCGTCCAGCGTCGGGACGGCGCCCGACGTCGCCGTGTGCAGCACCAGGCCGCCGCCGTAGCGCAGCGCCGCCTTGCACAAGCGGACGCGCAGGGCCATCAGAAGTTCGCTCGGGAGGTCTGCAGCATCTGCCGCGCGGCGTCGCGGAAGACCAGGCTCGAGCGGATGAACTCGTCCTTCGGGACGAACTCGTCCGGCTTGTGCGCGACGTCGAGCGAGCCCGGGCCGACGACGACGCCCTGGGCGCCGATCGAGCGGAAGTGGACGAGGTCGCAGGCGCCCTGGAAGCCGCGCGGCGCCCCGTCGGCGCCCTGGCGCAGCCCGGCCGCGATCGCCGCCTTCACGATCGGGTTGTCGAGCGCCGTCTCCGTGGCGCCGCCGGTGGTCGGCTTGAGCGCCACGATCTCGGCCTCGATGCCGAGCTCGCTGCGCGCGGCGTCGAGCAGCCCCTGGATCTCCTTGATCGCCGCCGCCTCGTCCTCGCCCGGCACGAGCCTTCGGTCGACCAGCAGCTCGCAGGCATCCGGCACGACGTTGTCTGCATGGCCGCCGGAGATGCGCGTGACGGTGAGGCTGGCCGACCCGACGAGCGGATGGCAGCGCGTGCAGACGACCTTGTGGTGCGCCTCGATGCGCGCGAGGAGGCGGGCCGCCTGGAACACCGCGTTGACGCCGAGCTCCGGCGTGCCCGAGTGCGCTGTCTTGCCCTTCACGCGCACGATCGGGCGCAAGCTGCCCTTGTGGGCGGCGACCGTGGCGTTCGAGGTCGGCTCGCCGACGATGACGTAGTCGATCCTCGCCGGCTTGCCCGCGACATAGGCCTTGGCGCCGCGGCTCTCCGCCTCCTCGTCGGCGACGAAGAGCGCCATCAGCGTGCCGCGCCAGGACGCGCGGTCGGCCGCCAGCATCTGCAGCGCCTCCAGCATGCCGACGATCGGGCCCTTGGCGTCGCAGGAGCCGCGCCCGTAGAGGCGGCCGCCGCGCTCGGCCAGCCGCAGGGGATCGCTCGCCCAGCCGCCGCCGACCGGCACGACGTCGATATGCGAGTTGAAGGCGAAGGTGGGGCCGGGGCCGTTGTCGAGCCGCGCTGCGACGTTGCAGCGGCCGGGCAGGATCTCCGTCGTGTCGACGGCGAAGCCCATCGCTTTCAGCTCCGCCGCTAGCCACAGCGCCGCCTCGACCTCGCGGCCCGGCGGGTTCTGGGTGTCGATGCCGACCAGCCGCTCCAGGCGCGAGAGCATGCGGGCGCTGTCGGGGGATTGGGTCATGGGAAAAGCTCCGGGGCGCTAGTCGGCGCTGCGTCTGCGCTGATGCCGATCCGTGCCATCGTCAGCGCAGGATCTGCTGGAGGAAGCGCTGCGTGCGCGGGTGGACGGCGCCGGTGAAGAACTGCTCGGTGGCCGCGTCCTCGACGACCTCTCCGCCGTCCATGAAGACGATATGGTGCGCGGCACGGCGCGCGAAGCCCATCTCGTGCGTCACGACGACGCTGGTCATGCCCTCCTGCGACAGCTCGAGCATGACGTCGAGCACCTCCTTGATCATTTCCGGGTCAAGCGCCGAGGTCGGCTCGTCGTAGAGCATCAGCTTCGGGCTCATGGCGAGCGCACGGGCGATCGCCACGCGCTGCTGCTGGCCGCCCGACAGCTCGTCCGGGAAGACATCGGCCTTCTCCGGGATGTGGACCTTCTCGAGCAGCTTCCGCGCCCGTGCCCGCGCCTCCTCCTCGCTCATGCCGAGCACCTTCATCGGGGCCAGGATGATGTTCTCGATGGCCGACAGGTGCTGGAACAGCTCGAAGTTCTGGAAGACCATGCCGATCTCGCGGCGAAGCGCGTGCGCCGCCTTGCGCAGCGGCGCGGTGTCCTGGCCGTCGAACGTGATGATGCCGGAATCGATCGGCTCCAGGAGGTTGAGGCAGCGCAGCAGGGTCGATTTGCCCGAGCCCGACGGCCCGATCACCACGACGGAGCGGCCGCGCGGCACCTCGACGTTGACGTTCTTCAGCACCTGCAGGTCGCCATAGGACTTGTGCAGGGCCTCGACCTTGACCAGCAGCCTGTCGCTCTTGCCCGGCCCGCTCATCGCGTGCGCGCCTCTCCTGCCGTGACGCCGATCAGGCGCTGCGTCAGCGACACCGCCTTGACCACGGACGGGCGCCGGCCGCGCCGCTTCGCCCAGCGCTCGACCTGCGCCTGGAGCAGCATGAGCACGGTGGTCATCGCGAGATAGTAGATCCCGGCCGCCGTGAGCGCCTCGATGTAGCGGAAATTGGCCGAGGCCGTCTGGTTGGCGATCAGCAGCAGCTCCTCGACCGCGATCACGGAGACCAGCGCCGAGAGCTTCAGCATGCCGATGAACTGGTTGCCGACCGGCGGGATGATGATGCGCACGGCCTGCGGCAGCACGATCCAGCGCATCACCTGCCAGTCCTTCAGGCCGAGAGCGCGCCCGGCCGTGCGCTGGCCGCGGCCGACCGCCTGGATGCCCGAGCGCATGATCTCGGCCATGTAGGCGCCCTCGTTGAGCGACAGGCCGATGATGGCGCAGGTGAAACCGGAGAAGGTGAGGCCGACGAGCGGCAGCACGTTGAACACGAAGATGAGCTGGAAGAGCACCGGGGTGCCGCGGAACAGCCAGAGATAGCCGACGGCCGCGCCGCGCAGGGGCGCCAGGCGCGATTCCTGGAGCAGCGCCACGACCAGGCCGACCAGCATGCCGAAGGCAAGCGACAGCACGCTGATCGCCAGCGTCATGCCGGCGCCCTTCGCGAAGGTCGCCGACGCCAGGTACTTCAGGATGAACTCGGGACTGTCCATGGGCGCGACCGCCCGACGGCGCCGCCCGGCGGCGCCGTCGGCACATCCTTCAGGACATCAAGGTCAGAACAGGCTACCGGTCTTCGGCAGCTTGTACTTGTCGAGCAGCTTGGCGTAGGTGCCGTCCTTGACGACCGCCTGGACTGCCTTCTCGATCGCCGCCTTCAGCTCGGCATCGCCCTTCCTGACGGCAATCCCGATCTGGGTGTTGGCCTCGAAGGTCGGGCCGGCGACCTCGAACTCGTTGGGCAGCTCCGTGACCGCCTTGACGGCGCCCGGCGTCGAATCGTAGTGCGCGTCGGCGCGGCCTTGGCGGACTGACAGGGAAGAGTCCTGCGCCGTCGGGAAGGTCAGGATGGTCACGGCCTTCTTGCCGGCCTTCTTGCAGGCTTCGTCGTCCTCGGTCGCGTATTTCTGCTGGATTCCGCCCAGGGTCACCGCGACGGTCAGGCCGCAAAGGTCGCCGCGGCCGCCGATCTTCTTCGGGTTGCCCTTCTTCACGATCAGCTCGTTGCCGATCTTCATGTAGGGCACGAAGTCGACCTGCTGGGAGCGCTCCGGGTTGATGTACATCGCCGAGTTGACGATATCGATGCGCTTGCCCTGCAGCGCCGGGATGAGGCCCTTGAACTCGATGTTCGCGATCTCGACGCCGAGGCCCATCTTCTTGGCGACCGCTTCGCCGAACTCGATGTCGAAACCGACGAACTTGCCGTCGACGGTGTACTCGAACGGGGCGAAGGTCGCCGCCACGCCGTAGGTCAGCTTGCCCGCGGTGACCAGGCCCTTGGGCGGCGCCACCTCCTGCGCCTCCGCCATGCCGATTCCCGCCGCGATCGCAGCAATAGCCGCGACGATCCTGATGCTGTGCATGCCTTGGTCTCCCCGAGTGTGCGCGCCCCGCAAGCCGCAGCCAGTCGACCGCGGCGATGTTCCGCCAGCAAGCGTTCCCGCGCTCCCGCCAACCAGTTCTTCGCTGGTCTCCGAGCCGGAGCTGATGACGCATAGTAAAGCGAGTGAAAAGATTTTCAAGAGATCGCGCCTGCTTCAGTGCGAGATCGCCGCGACCCGGCCGGTCGCGCGCGCGTCATCCGGGGCGTCACGCAGGTGCGGCGACAGCCAGTGCTCGACCATCTTGATCGCCCTCGTCACAGCAAAGTTCATGATGAGGTAGATGGCGCCTGCGCAGACGAAGATCTCGATGGCGCGGAAAGTCTCGGAGATGAGCCGGTGCGCGAGGCCGGTGATCTCCATCAGCGTGATGATCGACGCCAGCGACGTCGCTTTGACCATCAGGATGACCTCGTTTCCGTAGCCCGGCAGCGCCTGGCGCAGCGCGATCGGCGCCACGATCCGGCGGAACAGGAGGATCCCGGACATGCCGCAGGCGCGCGCCGCCTCGACCTGGCCGAAAGGAACGGATTGCAGCCCGCCGCGCACGATCTCGCTGGTGTAGGCCGCGGTGTTGAGCATGAGCGCGAGCACAGCGCACCAGTAAGGCTCGCGCAGGAAGGGCCAGAGGAGGCTCGCGCGCACGTCCTCAAACTGGCCGAGGCCGTAGTAGATGAGGAAGATCTGGACCAGCAGCGGCGTGCCGCGGAAGACGAAGACGTAAGCGCGCGCCAGGCTGCCGAGCGCGAGGCCGCCGTAGAGGCGCATGAACGCCAGCGCGACGGCGAAGACCGCGCCGGCGGCGAGCGCGATAGAGACGAGCTGCAGCGCCAGCGGGATGCCGTCGAGCAGCGTGACGAAGGTCTGCGCCATGAAGACGGGGTCCAAGGCTCAGTCCCTCCGCACGCCGCGCATGCTCCACGCCTCGGCGCGGCGGAACAGCCAGCCCGTCACCGTGGTGAGCACCAGGAAGGCGAGCGCCGCCGTCATGTAGAAATCGAAGGGCTGCTTGGTCGAGCCGCTGCCGACGACGGATTGCCTGAGGATCTCGACCAGTCCGGTCACGGAGATCAGCGCCGATTCCTTGAGCGCGAGCTGCCAGACGTTGCCGAGGCCGGGCAGCGCGTAGCGCAGGATCTGCGGCGCCAGGATGCGGCGGAACATGAGGAAAGGCGACATGCCGACGGACTTCGCCGCCTCGATCTCGCCCCTCGCTATCGCGAGGTAGGCGCCGCGGATCACCTCCGTCGAGTAGGCGCCGGAGACGATGCCGACGGCCAGCGCGCCGGTGAAGAACGGGTTGATCTCGACGAAGCCGTCATGGCCGAGCGCTTCGGCGATCGACGTGACGACGCCGCTGCCGCCGAAGTACAGGAGGTAGATCACCAGCAGGTCGGGGATTCCCCGCAGCACCGTCGTGTAGCCGTCCGCCACGGCACGGGCGGCGCGCGAGGAGGACAGCTTGGCGAATGCGGCGAGCGTGCCGAAGCAGAGGCCGAGGACGAAGGCTTGCGCCGAGACGGCAAGGGTCAGCAGGGCGCCGTAGGCCATCTCGTCGGCCCAGCCCTGGTCGCCCCAGCGCATCAGCTCCCAGTAGCTCAGCATGGAATCGTCATCGCCGGCAGGCGCCCGGCGGCGCCTCCCTCCCCGGCGGCCTGCGCCGAAGAGGGAGGTCGAGCGCCTGCGCCATGCGAGCGGTCAGCTCTTCGGCGTCATGTCGAGCTTGAACCACTTCATCGACATGGTCTTGATCGTGCCGTCCTTGATCGCCGCAGCAATGACGTCGTCGAACATCTTCTTCAGGTCGTCGTCGCCCTTGCGCACGCCGACGGCGACGCCCAAACCGAGCGAGCCGCCCGAGAGCGCCGGGCCGACCGTCATCATGTCCTTGCCGGCCGGCTTCGACAGCACGTCGGTCCAGTAGGAGTTGGCGGCGAAGGCCGCGTCGATGCGGCCAGCGGCGAGATCGAGGTCATGCTGCTCGGTCGTCTTGTAGAGCCTGATGTCCGAGGCGACGCCCTTGAAGTGCTCCTCGACGAAGGCGGAGTTGGTGGTCGAGACCTGGGCGCCGATGACCTTGCCCTTGAGGTGCGTCTTCAGCGCGTCGATCGCTTTCTGCGCATCCGCCTTGTTGGCGGTCAGCGACAGCGTCGGCCCGGCGCCGATCTTGGCGAGCGGGCTCGACTTCATCACGGCGAAGCCGTGCGGGCCGCTGGCGTAGGGCCGCGTGAAGTTGATGGTCTCCATGCGCTTCGGCGTGATGTTCATGCCGGCCATGATG
>JAEULF010000245.1 GCA_016793965.1 Alphaproteobacteria bacterium
TTTCCAGTGCCGGCGCATCGAGCGCTTCCGGCACGGCCGCGTGATCTTCGCCGGCGACAGCGCGCATCAGGTGTCGCCGTTCGGCGCTCGGGGCGCCAACAGCGGCCTGCAGGACGTGGACAACCTCGCTTGGAAGCTCGACCTGGTCATGCGCGGCGTGGCCCCTGAGGCCTTGCTCGACAGCTATGACGCGGAGCGCGTCTTCGCTGCCGACGAGAACATCAGGAACTCCACGCGCTCCACCGACTTTATCGCGCCGCAGGGCGAGGCCGAGCAGGCGCTGCGCGACGCGGCGCTCGCGCTCGCCGAGCGGCATCCCTTTGCCAGGCGCTTCGTCAACAGCGGGCGCCTGTCCCTGCCGAGCACCTATCGCGACTCGCCGTTGAGCACCCCGGACGGCGACGCGTTCGGCGGCGCCATGGTTCCCGGCGCTCCCTGCGCCGACGCGCCGGTGACGCGCGGCAATGGCGCCCCCTGGCTCCTCGAGCAGCTCCACGGCGTGGGGTTCACGGCCGCGCTGTTCGTCGACGGAGCGCTGTCGCCGCAGGACTCGGAGAGGCTGCGCGGTCTCTCGGCGGGCCCCGTGCCGATCGCGCCGATGGTGGTCTCCGGCACGGAAGTCGAAGGCTGGCCGAGCTCCGTCGTCGATCGCGACGGGCTCGCGGCGCGGCGCTACGATGCACGTCCAGGGACGCTCTACTTGTTGCGGCCTGACCAGCACGTGGCTGCCCGCATGCGCAACTTCGACGTTGCCGCCGTCCGCGGCGCGGCGGTGCGGGCGGTCGGCATCGGCGCGGGAGGATGACATGGCGGCGCTCGCTACCGATCTGCGGATCGCGGATCCGGACGAGATCTACGCGCGGCTCGTCGCGGCGCATCGGGGACTGGATGCGCGCCAGGGACGCGTGTTCGACGCGAAGCTGATCCTGCTCCTCGCCAACCAGGTCGGCGACATGACGGCGATCGGCGAGGCGATCGCTGCGGCGCGCGAGGGGCTTTCTGGTGCGACCTCCGACGGTGGGTGAGTCGCGAAGGCTGCGGCTGCGCGGGACTGTGACCTGAGATTCTGGCGCTGCCGGACGGCAAGTGCTGGATGTCCCGAGGAGCCGCGGCTCCGTGACGGCCGCGGCAAGCAGGAGATGTGCGCATGACCACCAATCTCGCCCTTGCGGCGGTAGCGGCAAGCATGATCGCCCTGGCGCCGATCTCTGCCAGCGCCCAGTCGGCGTCCCAGAGCCAGGCCAAGGCCGTGCAGGAGAACGTTCGGTTGAAGCAGAAGTCCGAGCAGATCGGGAAAGCCGAGAGGGCCAAGGCGAAGCGCGCTGAAGCTGCGAACGAGAAAGCTCCGAAGAAGATGCAATAGGCGCTCTGCCGCCCTTCCGCGGCAGGCGGCAGGCGGCGGGAGGCATGGGCGGCTCGGGCGGCCGTCCGGTCGGCTCTGTCGCTTGCCTTGATTCTTGCTCGACCGGCGGCCATGGTGCGCGGGCTTTCGATCCCCGCGCCCAGCAGAGTTGAGCACCATGGCCACGGCTGCCCCGACCACCGCGACCGCCGCTGTTCCCCTGCCGCCGCGCAAGGGCAGTCCCGAGCACCGCCGCATGGCCGACGCGATCCGCGCGCTCGCCATGGACGCCGTCGAGGCGGCGAAGTCAGGCCATCCCGGCATGCCGATGGGCATGGCCGATGTCGCCACGGTGCTCTGGACGCGGTTCCTCAAGCATGACCCGAGCGATCCGGCTTGGCCCGATCGCGATCGCTTCGTGCTCTCGGCCGGGCATGGCTCGATGCTGCTCTACGCGCTCCTGCACCTGACCGGCTATCCGGGCATGACCATCGAGGAGCTGAAGCGCTTCCGCCAGAGCGGGTCGCGCACGCCCGGCCATCCCGAGTACGGGCACGCGCCCGGCGTCGAGACCACGACCGGGCCGCTCGGGCAGGGCCTCGCCAACGCCGTCGGCATGGCGCTCGCCGAGCGGTTGACCGCCGCGCGGTTCGGCGCCGACCTGGTGGACCACCGGACCTACGTGATCGCCGGTGACGGCTGCCTGATGGAGGGCATCAGCCAGGAAGCGATCTCGCTGGCCGGTCACCTCAAGCTCTCGAAGCTGGTCGTGCTCTTCGACGACAACGGCATCTCCATCGACGGTCCGACCAGCTTGTCGACCTCCGAGGACCAGCAGGCCCGGTTCCGCGCCGCCGGATGGTCCGTGCAGTCCGTCGATGGCCACGATCCCGAGGCGGTGGCCAAGGCGATCGAGGCTGCGCGTGGATCCGACAAGCCCAACCTCATCGCCTGCCGCACCATCATCGGCTACGGCGCGCCGAGCAAGGCAGGCTCCGCCTCGAGCCACGGCTCACCTTTGGGCGCCGGCGAGATCGCTGGCGCGCGCGCGGCGCTCGGCTGGACCTATGGACCGTTCGAGGTGCCTGAGGACTTGCGCAAGGCATGGCTCGATGCCGGCCAGCGCGCGCGGTCGGAGCATGCGGCCTGGTCGCGCCGCCACGCCGGAGCGAGCCAGCGCGCGGAGTTCGACCGCGCCATGGCGGGACGCCTCCCGGCCGATTGGCGCAAGAGCCTCGACGCCCTGGTCGCGAAGTGGATCGTCGAGAAGCCGAAGCTGGCGACGCGCCAGGCGTCCGGCGACGTGCTCGAGGCGCTCAACGCATCGATCCCCGAGCTGATCGGCGGCTCCGCCGATTTGACCGGCTCGAACAACACCAAGACCAAGGCCGCCAAGGCCGTGGCCGCGGCCGACGGCTACGCGGGCCGCTACGTCTATTGGGGCGTGCGCGAGCACGGCATGGCGGCGGCGATGAACGGGATGGCGCTGCATGGCGGCGTCATTCCCTATAGCGGCACGTTCCTGGTCTTCACCGACTACTGCCGCCCGTCGATCCGCCTCGCCGCGCTGATGGGGCTGCGCGTCATCTACGTGATGACTCACGATTCGATCGGCCTCGGCGAGGACGGGCCGACGCACCAGCCGATCGAGCACCTGGCGAGCCTGCGTGCCATCCCGAACCTCCTGGTGATGCGGCCGGGCGACGCCGTGGAGACGGCGGAGTGCTGGGCGGTCGCCCTCGAGCGGCGCGACGGCCCGACCGTGCTGGCGCTGACGCGCCAGGCCCTGGCGCCGCAGCGGATCGTCGTGCTGGCCGAGAGCCCCGTCGCGCGCGGCGCCTACGTGCTCTCCGAGGCGCAGGGTAAGCGCAAGGCGACGATCGTGGCGACCGGCTCGGAGGTGGAGATCGCCGTCGCCGCACGGTCTCTGCTGCAGGCCAAGGGGATCGGCGTCCGCGTTGTGTCGATGCCCTGCACCCAGCTCTTCGATGCGCAGCCGCAGGACGAGCGCGATGCCGTGCTGCCGCCGGGCGAGCCGGTCGTCGCCGTCGAGGCGGCGATCGGCTACGGCTGGGAGCGCTACACCGGGTCGAAGGGTAGGTTCGTCGGCATGCAGGGCTTCGGCGCCTCGGCGCCGTACCAGGAGCTCTACAAGCAGTTCGGCATCACGCCGGAGGCCGTGGCCCAAGCCGTCGTCGAGGCGATCGGCTAGGGTCAGCGAGCGCGGAACGCGCCGCGCTCGCGCAGGCCGCGCAGGACCGCGAACGGATCGATGGCGGACAGGCGCCGCACAAGGTCGCCGGCGGAGCGACCGACGCGCAGCACCTCGGCGATCCGCCGGTCGAGGAAGGCCCAGGTGGCCGCGTTTCCGTCGCTGCGGTCGTCGAGCCAGTAGAGCAGGGTCGCCGCGTAGACGCCGGCGAGCAGCCCGCGCTTGGTGTAGTAGTTGAAGTCGACTGACGTGTCGCCGATCGTCCACCAGATCGCGTCGACCGTGCGGCAGAGCGAGGCTAGCGCGCGCGGCGCGTTGTGCGGCAACGCCCAATGCGCCAGGGCGAGGCGGACCGCCTCCTTGTGCGCCTCCGCCTGCTCCAGGCGCAGACGGATCGCCAGCGCGACTCGCTCGCGCACCTTCAGGCCAGACAGGTCGCGTGCCTCAAGCGCCGCGGTCATCTCGCGGTCGGCGCGCGCCACGAACAGGGCGATCGCGTCGTCGACGCCGCCCGGAAAGGCCATCATCAGGTGCGCAGCGTCGGCACCAGCGTCCTCAGCGCCGGCGCGCAAGCTGCGCGCCGACCAGCCGTCGAACGCGACATGGAGGAGCGCAGCGGACAGGATCCGCTCGCGCAACGCGTCGACAGGGTTGCCGTCGGTGTCTGCCATGTCATTCCTCCTCGTCGCCGGCGCCGGGAGGGCCGGCCAGGGGCGGCGCGCCCTCCGGAACGCCGTGCCGGAGCTCCTCGGTGAAGAGCAGCAGCGAGAGGTCGCGCATGCGCTGAGGGTAGAGGATTCCGTCAAGATGGTCGATCTCGTGCTGAGCGACGCGAGCATGGAAGCCAGAGGCGACGCGATCGACCGACGTGCCGTTGAGGTCAAGGCCGCGGTATCGGATCCGGCGCCACCGCGGGACAACGCCGCGCAACCCGGGAACGGAGAGGCAGCCCTCCCAGCCGTCGGCCTGCGCGCCGTCCAGGGGCTCGATCGACGGATTGCAGAGGATCGTCAGCCCGGCGGCCGCGTCGTCCGCGTCATCCGGATCTTCGGCGCGGCCGGGCGGCACGAAGAAGACGACAAGGCGCAAGGGCACGTGCACCTGAGGCGCAGCGAGGCCGGCACCCGAGGCATCGCGCATCGTCTCGATCATGTCGGCAGCGAGAGCCCGGATCTCAGGCGCCGTCGCGTCGCTCACCGGGTCGGCCGGGCGGCGCAGGACAGGATGCCCCATGCGGGCGATTTTCAAGATGGCCATGCGGCAGGGTGCCGCGAAGTCGCTGCTCTGCCAAGGCCCGGCGAGCCCAGGCCCGGTCACCGAGGCCCGGCGCGACGGGCGCGCAGCGCCGAGGCGAGCCGGTCGAACGCCGCGACATCGAGCTCTTCGGCGCGCGCGGTCTCCGGGACCCCGGCTGCCGCAAGCAGCGCGCCAGCATCGGCGCCCAATGATTGCAGGCTCTGGCGCAGCATCTTGCGGCGCTGCCCGAAGGCGGCGGCGGTGACGTCCTGCACCGCCGCCCATTGCTCGGCGCTCGGCAAGCTGGCGTGGGGCACCAGCCGCGCGACGGCGGAATCAACCTGCGGGGGCGGCGTGAACGCCGCCGCCGGCAGGGTCATCGCCTTGGCGACAGTGGTCACGGTCTGCGCAGCGACGGAAAGGCGTCCGTAGGCCTTGCGTCGCGGCGCCGCCGCAAGGCGCTCGGCAACCTCCTTCTGGAACATCAGCAGCATTCCGACGAGGGCGGTGCCGCGGCTGGCGACGATGGCGTCGAGCCAGCCGATCAGCAGCCGCGACGCGACATTGTAGGGCAAGTTCGCCACGATGCGCCGCGGCGCCGGTCCGAGCGCGCTGACATCGACCTCGAGCGCGTCGGCCTGGATCACCGTCAGCCGTCCTGGAAATGCCGCGACCAGCTCGTCGAGCGCGACCACGCAACGTGCGTCCTTCTCGACCGCGACGACGGTCGTCGCGCCCTCGATCAGCAGGGCGCGGGTCAGGCCGCCTGGCCCTGGGCCGATCTCGATGGTCGTTCCCTCGGTGAGGCCGCCGGGAAGCTCCGCTGAGGCGACGCGCGCGATCCGGCGCGTCAGGTTGAGGTCGAGCAGGAAATGCTGGCCGAGCGCCTTGACGGCTGCGAGCCCATGTCGGGCGATGACATCGCGCAGCGGCGGCAAGTCGGGGACGGCCGGCGCGATGTCGATGGCGTCAGCCATGGGCGACGATGGGCTGTCCATCGCGTGTCTCCGCGCGCATCGCGGCGCGCGCAAGGTTCGCAGCCATGCGCGCGGCCATCAGGAGCGCCGCTTCGAGGCTGTCCGATCGCGCCACGCCCTTGCCGGCGATGTCGAGCGCGGTGCCATGGTCCGGCGAGGTGCGGACGAACGGGAGGCCCAGCGTCGCGTTGACCCCGCCATGGAAGTCGAGCGTCTTGAGCGGGATGAGCGCCTGGTCGTGGTACATGCCGAGCGCCGCGTCATAGGTGGCGCGCGCGTCCGCGTGGAACATGGTATCCGCCGGGAGCGGCCCCCGCGCGGCGATTCCGTCAGCCTGCAGTTGCGCCACTGCCGGCGCGATGACGGCGCCGTCCTCGCTGCCGAGCGCGCCTGCCTCGCCGGCATGCGGATTGAGGCCGGCGACCGCAAGGCGCGGCGCTGCGATGCCTTCGAGCTCCCGGAGCGCGCGGGCGACGATCCGGCCGGTCCGCACGATCAGGTCCGTCGACAAGGTGCGGGCGGCCTCTGCGAGCGGCTGGTGCACCGTGACCGGGACGACGCGGAACGCTCCGCCCTCGACGCGCTCGCTGGCGAGCATCATGACGGGGTGCGCGTCGCCGCCGGCGAGCGATGCCAGGAACTCCGTGTGTCCCGGGAAGCGGAAGCCGCAGTCGTAGAGCGCCCGCTTGTTGATGGGGTTCGTGACGACGGCGGCGGCGCGACCGGAACGGACGAGGGCGACCGCGCGCTCGATCGCGGCGATCACGGCGGGGCCGTTGCGCGGATCGATGCGCCCGGGCACCGGAACGGCGGGAAGCGGCAGCGGCATCACCGGCAGGCGATCGAGGAAGATCGCGGCGGCGTCCTCCGGGCCGTCGACCGGCTCGATCGGAACGTCGAGGCCGATGCGATGCGCCAGCGCGGCCAGTCGCGCAGGATCGTCGATCATCAAGAAGGGCGGTAGCGTGCGCCGCCTCAGGGCCCAGGCGGCCAGGGCGATCTCGCCGCCGATGCCGGCCGGCTCCCCCATGGTCACAGCCAGGGGAAGGGCTGCGCCGATCGCTGCTGGCGCGGGCCGGCGCATCAAAGCCGGATGTCGATGATGGCCTGCCGGCGCAGGTCGCGCAGGTGGCGCCGGGCGATCTGGCTGAGCCTTTCGACGCGCATGCGCTGGCCGATCTCCTCGCGTGACGGCAGGTCGCTGCGCTCCTGGAATCGGCTGCAGACCAGGAGGACCGCATAGCCATTGTGCAGCCGAAGGACAGGGCTCGGCTGCCCGACGGCCAGCGACGCCACCACTTGGCGAAGGTCGGGCGGCAAGTCGCTCTCCGGCATCTGCCCGAGATCGCTCATGTCCTGCAGCCGCAGCTCGCGCAGGACGCGCGGCACGTCATCGCAGCCGCGCACGGCGGATGCGGCGGTCGCGGCCACGTTGCGCAGGGCGGCGAGGCGCTCCGCGTCGGCGCCGTCGTCGATGGGCACGAGAACCTGCTTGAGGCTCAGGATGGTCGGACCGGCCGCCGGCGTCTCGCCAGCGCGCCGATTGAGCAGCTTTATCAGGTAGAACCCCGCGCGCGAGCGCACGACGGGGGTGACTCCGCCTCGCGGCAGGTTGCTGATGGCGGAGATGATCTCCGGCGGGATCTGCGCGGCCTTGACCCAGCCGGCGGCGCCGCCGGCCCGTGCCGACGGCGACTCGGAGTATTGCCGCGCCACGGCGCCGAAATCGGCGCCGGACCGCAGCTCGCCCGCGATCCTGTCGATCGCTTGACGCTTGGCCGCCACGTCCTGCGGCGAATCGACGGCCAGGAAGATCTCCTGCAGCTCGAAGTCCTCGCCCACGGGCGCCTGGCGAATGCGATCGAGCTCGCTGTCGATCTCTGCCGGCGAGATCTCGCCGCGCGCGCCGAATGTGCGGACGATCACCAGCTGCCAGGCGATATCAGCCTCGACCTGCCGGCTCAGCGTCGTCATGGGGACGCCGGACTGGGCGAGCGCATCCAGGAAGCGCTCCTTCGGCATGTTGTTGCGCTGGGCTATCGACCCGATCGCGTCGTCGATCTGCTCCTGCGGCACGCGCACGTCCATGCGCTTCGCCTCTTGCAGCTGCAGCGCCTCGTTGATCAGGCCGTCGATCACGCTCGGGGCGACGCGACGCCTGTTCTCAGGGGTGTCGGGCATGCCCGTCGACGCCATGATGAGCCGCATCCGCGCGGCCAAGTCGATCATCGAGATCGCCTCGTCGTTCACGACGGCGGCGATCCGCAACGCGTCCTGCTGCGCGATCGCCTGTGCTGCGGCTCCCAGCCAAGCGGCTGCCGCAAGCGCGGTCATGACTGCCGTTCGCCGCATCGACCTGGTCAGCTGCATGCATCCACCCGGCTGAGGTCCAGCGACCGCTGGGCCCCGTGAACCTGTCGCTGCGACATAGGAAATGTGGCAGCCGCGCGCAACCGAGAATCAGAAGCCGCCCTGGACCGAGCCCAGGTACTTGAAGGTGACGCGCAGGAAGACAGAGGTCTCCGGGCGGATCTCGCGATCCTCGAAATAGTGGCGATTCAAGCGGGTATCGATACGGATGCACTCGTCTTGATAGGTCAGGCCGGCGATGTAGTTGAGGTCCTGCTCGTTCGTGATGTCGCGCGCATAGCCAAGCGAACCGCTCCAGTTCTTGGTGAACTTGCTGGAGAGGGTGGCGACAACCTCCTCCCGGTCCTTCGTCAGGGGATTGCGCTCGGTATCCTTGACGAAGACGTACGAGGTCTGCAGGCGCAGGCGCGGGCCGCCGAAGCTTCCGACCAACTCGTCGCGCGCGATGCGGTAGCGGTCGCTGTCGATCCTGAACCGATAGCTGCCGGTCAGCCAGGACACAGGCGCCAGGTCGAGGCGCCCGACGAAGTCCGATGCGTTCTGGTCCAGGCCGGATCCCTTCTCGAACGTGGAATCGGAGCGCAGGCGATAGGTCTGGCCGACGAAGCCCTTTGCATGGCCGAGGTCGCCGTAGTAGCCGGCGTTGATGCCGTAGCCGGCGCGGATCCCGCCTTCCATACGGTCGATGCCGGCGAAGCGGTTGCGCCTGAAGATGTTGGTGTCGGAGAGCTCGAAATCGGAGCTGTCCTCGTTCTGGATGATGTTCCCGCTCCCGACGTTCGGCGCGATCGCGACGTGCGCGACGGGCTCGATGAACTGCTGCGACGTGCCCGAGGAGCGTGCGAACGGGTAGCGCCAGTCCAGAGTCAGCTGCGGCAGGACCCGGCTCTCCCACCCGTCCACGGTGTTCTTGGGGAAAGCGCTAGTGGGCTGCGGCGCGTCGCTCACGTAGTAGAGGTCGCCGCGCAGGCTCGCCGTCGCGGTCAGGATCTGGCCGTTGCCGATCATCCACGGCTTCGCGTAGGCGGCCTCGCTCGACAGGCGGTACATGCTCGATCCCTGCTCGCGGACGAGCGACAGCGCGCCCGCGTTGAGGGTCGCCCGGCCGCCGAAGCGGTCGGGGTTGCTCATGTAGTCGTACGTCACCTGCGGCAAGATCGTGGGCGTGTCGCGCCGCCGGTCGCCCGCGCGAAGCCCTTGGAAGGCAAGCGCCCGGGCCTGGAAGTGGCTGTTCTCGTCGAACCGCTCCGTGCGCAGTTCGCTGGTCAGCACCGTCTCGCGGCCGAGGCGGAAGCGGCGCAGATAGGTCGGGTCGCTTGCCCGCTGCACATCCACCGAGGTGCGCCAGTTCTCGTCGACGTGGAATGTCGCCTTGGCGTTCACGTGCCCGCGAAACGCGCGCTCCTCCACCGTCCCGTCGCCGTTCTTGCGGTCGGCGACGCCGGCGCTGGCGGCGATCCGTGCCTCGCCGAAGCCGAAGCGCTTGCGGACCTCGCCGTTGGCGATGAGGCCGACATTCGTCAGGATGATGGGCGCGATCGTCGCGTCCAGGTCGTTGCCGAGATCGAGGTAGTACGGTACGGAGAAGTAGACCCCAGAGTTGTCGCCGCTGCCGAATGTCGGCGCGAGGAAGCCCGACCGTCGCTCCACCGTCGGGTCGGGATGGGTGAAGTACGGCATGTAGAAGACCGGGATGCCGAACACCTCGAGGAACGCGTTGTAGTACTTGATGTCGCGCGATTCCTGGTCATGCACGACGCGCTGCGCCTTCATCTGCCAGACGGGCGCGCGCTCCGGGTCTTCCTTGCACTCGTCGCACGGCGAGAAGATCGCCTTGCGCATGGTCGTCCGGTTGCCGCTCGACCTCTCCGCCTCGGCGGCGGCGAAGCGGCTGTTGTCGAGGAGGCGCACCCCCATGTTGCGGATGACGCCATCCTTGAACTCGTCGCCGAGCTCGACGTAGTCGGCGAACATGACCTCGCCCGTCGGCTCATGCAGCACGACGTTGCCGGACGCCGTGACGCGGCTGGTATTGCGCTCGTAGGTCACGCGGTCGGCGATGAGGAGCCGTTCGCCCTGGGCGATCTCCACCTTGCCGGTGGCGATGACGAGGCCGAGCGCGTCGTCGTAGTTGACCTCGCTGGCTGAGAAAAGGACGGGCTGCCGCGAGTCGTCCGCATTGGGGCGCCGCGCGCCGATCGGCGGCTTGTTCCACGATTCGATCGAGCCGCTGCTCGCGTCCGGCTGCTGCCTCGCCGGGCGAGCGCGCGAGGGCTCGACGGTGACCGGCAAGGTCTGCGGCAGGGCTTGCGGGAGGCGCTCGGCTGCGCCGGGCTGCGGCGCGGCGCTCTGGGCCTGGACCGGCGCGAGCCCGACCGCCGGCCAGGCGAGAGCCAGGCCGATCGCTGTCAGGGCGCGACGGGTCGGGAGTGCTACGCGCTGCCTTGCGGCCGGCACGCGCATCAGCCGTCCTCCAGGTGGAACACCAGCGCCATGCCCAGCATCGCGGTGACCGATGCGGGGGTCCACGCCGCCATCACCACCGGGATGCTGTTCGAGAGGCCCAGCGCGAACACCAAGTCAGACACGAAATAGATAAGGAATCCTGACAGGACGCCGGCCGCGATCAGGGCCATGGCGCCGCCCCGCCGCTGCAGCCGCAGGGAGAACACGGCGGCAAGCAGGACCATCGCCGCCAGGAGCAGCGGGGTTGCGAGCAGGCGGTGGAAGTGCAGCCAATGACGGTGGCCCTGGAAGCCGGACAGCTCGAGCAGGCGGACGAAGGACGGGAGCTGCCAGAAGGACATGGATTCGGGCGAAGCGAAGCTGTCCTGGATCTTCTCGACCGTCAGGTTGGTCTTGAGGGCGAGCTCGGAGGCGTACTGCGCCGGCGCCCCCGGGCTCGACCTCCAGACCTCGACCAGCGCCCAGTGCCCGGACCTGAGCTCTGCGGACTTGGCGTCGAGCCGGTCCTTGAACCGGTCGTCGCGGTCGAAGCGGAAAACGATGACGTCGTTGAGGATCATGCCGCCCGGCGCCACGGAATCGGCGCGGATCACCGACTGGCCCTCGCTCTCGACCTGGCGCAGCCAAAGGCCCTCGGACGAGACGGCGAGCAGGCTGGACCGTCCCTTCAGGACGCGGTTCTCGATCCGCTCGAACTGGGCGAGGAGGCTCGCCGCCAGGGGGTTCACCATGGTCACGGAGACGGCGCCGATGAGGGCGGCGCTGAAGATCGCCGGGAAGAGGAACTGCCAGGCGGAGACGCCTGCTGCCCGCGCGACCACCAGTTCCTGCGTTCGCGTGAGCTTCCAGAAGGTCGCCATGGCTCCGAAGAGCACCGCGAAGACCACGAGCTTGAGCGACATGAACGGCGCCTTCAGCAGCATCATCTGCAGGACGACCGTGATCGATGCGTCGGGCTTCCCCGACGCGCGCCGCAGGAGCTCGACCATCTCGAACAGCATCGAGATGCTCGTCAGCGCGCCGAAGCACGTGGCGAACCAGACGAGGAACTGGCGCGCGATATAGAGCGACAGGGTCAATGACATCGGGCGCCGCGCCTCAGTCGCGGAAGTTCAGGTACTGCAGGGGCTGCTCGATCTTCATCGCGCGCACCAGCTTGATGCAGTCCTGGAGGTCGTCGCGGTTCTTGCCGGAGATCCTCAGCTCATCGCCCTGGACGGCGGCCTGCACCTTGAGCTTCGAATCCTTGATCGCCTTGACGATGGTCTTCGCGATCTCGCGATCGATGCCCTGCTTTATGCGGATGACCTGTCGCACGCTGTTGCCGGCCGCCTTCTCGGGCTTCTGCATGTCGAGCGCCGCCGGGTCGAGCTTGCGGCGGGTGATGTGCACGCGAAGCAGCTCCTGCATCTGCTTCAGCTTGAGCTCGTCGTCGGCCGCGACGGTCAGCTCGTTCTCGTTGCGCTCGATGGAGCAGCGCGACCCCTTGAAGTCGAAGCGCTGCGCCACCTCGCGCGCCAGTCCGGCGAGGGCATTGTCGATCTCGTGGACGTCCGTCTTCGAGACGATGTCGAAGCTAGGCATCTGCGGTCCCCACGGCGCTCCGGCGCGGGCGCACTTTGGCGAAATCGATGGCCGGCTTCCAGGCTTGGCCGCGTCGCAAGGTCGAGGGCGGCCCCGGCCGGCGGCCAGTCATGGTCCCGCGCAGCGCATTACACCGCAGCATGGTTAACTGAACGCTTTCGCGAAGGGCCCCGTGCGCGATCGCTGTCGGTCAGTCGCGCGGCGCATGCTTGGCCAAGATCCGCTGCAGCGTGCGGCGATGCATCCGCAATCGGCGGGCGGTCTCGGAGACGTTCCTGTCGCATTGCTCATAGATGCGCTGGATATGCTCCCAGCGCACCCGGTCGGCCGACATGGGGTCCTGCGGCGGCGACGGCGGCGAGCCCGCGGACGCCAATAGGGCCGCCTCGATCTGGTCGGCATCGGCGGGTTTCGGCAGGTAGTCCACGGCGCCGGCCTTAACAGCGGCCACGGCAGTCGCGATGTTGCCATAGCCGGTCAGGATGATGATCCGCGTCTCCTGCCTGGCCGCGCGCAGGATCGGCACAAGGTCGATGCCGCTGCCGTCGCCCAGCCGCATGTCGATTACGGCGAAATCTGGGCAGAGCCCGGGGGCTACGCGGCGAGCCTCTGCCAAGGACTCGGCCGCGGTCACCGCGTAGCCGCGACGTTGCATGGCGCGCTCGAGGGACAGCCTGAAGGGCGCATCGTCATCGACGATGAGCATCCGCGGCTGGCCACGGGCCAGTACTGACCCGTCGAGACGGTCGCTCGACGGCATCGCAGGGGCAGGGCTGACGGCCGCTGGGTCGCTCACGCCGGTCACTCCGGTTGCGCATTCACGGTGAAATGGCTCTTTGGCCAGCGAATCTCAACCTTAGCGCCCGCGCATTGCTCGGGCTGCGCTGCCTCGCGGCCCGTCCAACGCACGGCCTCCGCTCCGCTCGGAGCGACGTTCGCGAACCGGAGATGGGCCCCGGCCCTGCGCAGCAGCGTATCGGCGATGAAGATCCCGAGGCCTAGATGCCCGTCGGGGCTGGAGCGGACAGAGACATAGGGCTCGCCGAGCCTGTCGAGAACCTGGGAGGGGAATCCCGGGCCATCATCCTGGATGACGACCTCGACCGCGTCGGCGGACCAGCGCACGGTCACGTCGACGCGCGAGCGCGCGAACTGCGCGGCGTTCTGGATCAGCAGGCCGAGGGCGCGCCGGATCTCCGGCGCCTGGCGCAGCACGACAGGCTCGCTGCCGGCGTCGTCGCCCACGGCGCTGCGCTCGCATGAGACGGCGACCGTGCCTGCGGCTTGCGCTCCGGCAGCCGCTTCCGCGATGGTCCCTAGCGTCGGCCGGACGAAGCTGTCCTCGGTTCCCGGCTCCGGCTCGCGCGCGAGGCGGGCGAGAATCTCTCGGCACCTCTCGGTCTGGGACCTCAGGAGGGCGACGTCCTCTGCAAGCAGCCCGGACGATTCGAGCGCCCGGCCGATCTCCCGCGCCGTCACCGCGATCGTGGCGAGGGGCGTGCCCAGGTCATGCGCGACCGCTGCGGCGAGCGCGCCGAGCGACGCCAAGCGCTGCTCGCGCGCCAGCGTCGCCTCGGTCGCCGCGAGGGCCGCGTGCAGCCTGCGCGCGTCCTGCGCGACGTACCAGGTGTAGGTGGCGATGAAGCCGACGGCGACGGTCAGGGCGACCCAGGACCCGACCGTGTAGAGGACCGACGCGCTCCCGGCCTCCAGCCGCACCGGCGACGGCATGTGCTCGACGGTGAGGAGACCGACGATCCCGATCGCAAAGGCGCTCAACACGGCTGTGCTGCTGCGGGAGAGCACGCTGGCGGACACAGTGACAGGGCCGAGGATCAGAACGACGAACGGGTTCTCGACACCGCCCGTCAGGAACAACAACGCCGCGAGCTGCGCCAAGTCGAAAGCGAGCATGACGGCTGCAGTACGCTCGCCGACCATCGGCCGGCCGCGGCCGCGGACCTGCAAGGTGGCGTTCGCCACGGCCGAGAGGGCGACGATGGCGAGGCAGGCGCCGAACGGCAGCTTCATCCCGAGCGCGAGGTGCACGATCAGGAGGCTCACCGTCTGGCCGCAGATCGAGATCCAGCGGATCGCGACCAGCGTCGAGAGCCTGACGAGCCCGGCCGGCCGGCCGTCTCGGCTGGTGTCGTCGATGCTGCTCCCGTCGCCTGCCATCGCTCCCTCCTGGGCGGGCCTTTATGCCTTGGGAGAGCGGGCATTGACAGGTGGGCCGACCGCAGGCTCGATCCGCGGATGTCCCAGCGCGCCTATCGGCTTGCCATGAAGAAGCTCGCGGCGCGCGACAAGCGCATCGCGGCCGCCCTGGCGCTCTGCGGCGCGCCGCCCGAGCGGCGCACCGAGGCCGGCTTCGCGGGCCTGCTGCGCTCGATCATCGCGCAGCAGGTCTCCTCGCATGCCGCGCGCGCGATCTGGTCGCGGCTGGCCGACTGCTGCGCTCCCTTGACGCCGGAATCGCTTCTTGCCCTCGACGAGGCCTCGATCCGCGCTGCTGGGCTGAGTCGCAGCAAGGTGCTCTATGCGCGCGGGTTGGCGGAGGCATGTGCCAGCGGCATGCTCGACTTCGCGGCGCTCGCCCGAATGCGCGATGAAGAAGCCATTGCGGCCCTGGTGCGGCTCAAGGGCATCGGGCGGTGGACGGCGGAGGTCTACCTGCTCCTGGCGCTCGACCGCCGGGACGTGTTCCCGGCGGACGACTTGGCCCTGCAAGTGGCGGGCGGCCGCCTGCTCGGCTTGCGGTCGCGCCCGACGGGCAGCAAGCTGCGCGGGCTAGCCGAGGACTGGGCGCCATGGCGCGGCGTCATGGCGCGCTTCCTGTGGCACTACTATCGGCATCCCGGAGTCGCTTGAAACGCCGCAGGCGCGCTGTGGGGGCCATGCGTCATCGCCCAGCGGCCGATGCCGGCCGTCCGGCTCCTGCGCCATCGAAGAGGAGGCTGGCATGGCCCGCTCTGCCGACGCTGACCGCCAGCTTTCAGGGCCTTCGATGCGGCCGGGCCACGGCGGACCGGCCTCGTCCCTGGTGGTGTTGCTGCACGGCGTCGGCGCGGACGGGTCGGACTTGATCGCATTGGCCCCGGTGCTCGGCGAGGTCCTGCCGGGGGCGCATTTCGCGTCGCCCCATGCGCCGTTCGCGTTCGACATGGCGCCGTTCGGCCGTCAGTGGTTCAGCCTGCGCGATCGCGGGGAGGCCGCGATGCTCGATGGCGTGCGGATCGCGGCGCCGCTGCTCGACGCATTCCTCGACTCGGAGCTGGCCAAGCTCGGCCTGGACGAATCCCGGGCGGCGCTCGTCGGCTTCTCCCAGGGCACGATGATGTCTCTGCACGTCGCACCGCGGCGCGCGCGACCTTGCGCCTGCGTGATCGGCTTCTCCGGGCACCTCGTCGGCGCGAGGCTCCTGGCCGAGGAGGCGCGCAGCAAGCCGCCGGTCCTGCTGGTCCACGGCGAGACCGATGATGTCGTTCCTGTGGCAGCCATGCGTCATGCCCAGCGGCACCTCCAGGAGGCTGGATTCGCCGTCGATGCGGTGACACGGCCGGACCTGCCTCATGCCATCGACGAAGAAGGCATCGTCATGGCGGCGCAGTTCCTCCGAGATCGCCTAGGGGATTGATCGGCGCGCGCTCGTCGCGAGCCGCAACATATTGTGTTGGCGCCCTTTCTGGGCTATCTCCCTGGCGACCATCGAGGCAGCGTCAAGACAGCTGCTCCCGATGCGACGCGGGCGGGATGCCCACGGCAAGTGCGATGTCGGTTGGCGCTTCCTCGCAGACCTGCGTCAGGTCGTGCGGAGGCATCATTGGCCCAGGGACTGGACCACGCACCGGCACTCGTCCTGAACGCGGATTTCAGGCCGCTCAGCTATTTTCCGCTCTCGCTTTGGGGGTGGCAGGACGCGGTCCGCGCCGTCGTGATGGATCGCGTCAACATCCTCAGCAGCTACGACCGGGTCGTCCGCAGCCCGAGCTTCGAGATGAAGCTGCCGAGCGTCATCGCGCTCAAGCAATACATCCCGATGGCGCGCCGGCCGGCATTCACCCGGTTCAACGTGTTCCTGCGCGATCGCTTCGCCTGCCAGTATTGCGGCACCGCTCTGCCCTCGCAGGAGCTGACCTTCGATCACGTGGTGCCGAAGTCGCGCGGCGGGCGGACTGTCTGGGAGAACGTCGTCACGGCTTGCACCTGCTGCAACCTGGAGAAGGGCAACCGCCTGCCGCACCAGGCGCGCATGTACCCGCGCCACCGTCCGCATCAGCCCTCCACCTTCGAGCTGCAGGACAACGGCCGCGCCTTCCCGCCGAACTTCCTGCACGAGAGCTGGCGCGACTACCTCTACTGGGACGCCGAGCTCGACCCGGCGTGACGCGGGCGTGCCGCGTCAGCGTTAGGAAACCTTGCCGCAGGGCAGGGGAAACGTCGTTTGCGCGCCCTGCATGCGCTGCGCGACCGTGTCGCGGTGATGCGCAGGAGGGCCGCGATGCCGGTGCTGTACGACGATCCGCTGTCCGGGAACGGATACAAGGTGCGGCTGCTGATGCACCTTCTCGGCATGCCGTTCCGCTACGTCCCGGTGAGCGTCGTGGCGCGGGAGACGCGCCGGCCGGCGTTCCTTGCGAAGAACCCGAACGGCCGCATTCCCGCTCTCGAGCTCGACGACGGGCAGGTGCTGTCCGAGTCCAACGCCATCATGGTCTACTTGGCGGAAGGCACGCCGCTTTGGCCGGCGGACCGCCTCGAGCGCGCGCAGACGCTGCAATGGATGTTCTTCGAGCAGTACGACCACGAGCCGCGCGTCGCCGTGGCGCGCTTCCTGACGTTGCACCCGGAGACGAACGACCCACGCCTGCCCGAGCTGCCAGCGCTGCGCGAGAAGGCGAGGCAGCCGCTGCAGGTCATGGAGCAGCATCTCGCGCGCGCGCCCTATTTCGTTGGCGAGCGCTTCGGCCTCGCCGACATCGCGCTCTACGCCTACACCCATGTGGCAGGCGAGGGAGGCATCTCCCTCGACGCCTTCCCGGCCATCCGCGCCTGGGTGCACCGCGTGGCGGGGCAGCCGCGCCATCAGCCGATCACCTGGGTGCCAGCTTCTTGACGCTGGCGGCAGGCGCTCACACCCGCTGCGACAGCCAGATCGCCAGGCGCGAGCCGGCGCCGATGACCGCGCGGAGCACAGGGAAGCCCGGCGCGTCCTCGGCGCCGTTCTCGCGCCCTATGCGCTCGTGCTCGAGCTCGTCGGCACGGAAAGCCTCGACCGTGTCGCGCAGCGGAGCCTCATTGGGCATGGAAGCAAGCGCCTCGACCTGGCGCGCGTAGTGGCGGTCGATCTCCTCCTCGACGGCCACCGTGCAGGCCATCGCTGCCTTCGGCCCGAGTAGCGCCGTCGCCGCGCCGAGTGCGTAGCCCGCGATATGCCAGAGCGGCGACAGCGCGGTCGGGCGGACGCGGCGCTCCACGATCAGGCGGTCGAAAGTCTCGAGATGCGTCCGCTCCTGCTCCGCCATCGCGCGGATCGCCGGCGCCATCGGATGCCGATCGCCGAGGACGGCGAGCTGACCCGCGTAGATGCGGACCGCGCCATGCTCCCCGGCGTGATCGACGCGCAGCATGCGCGACACCGCTTCGTCCGGCGTGAGGTCGCCTGGGAGCGGACCCTTCTCCCGAGTCTCGTTCGCAGCGCTGGTCATCGGGCCGCTCCCTGCTCTGGGCTCGACAGCAGCGCCCGCCAGGCCGCGCCGGCGGTCACGACCGTCAGGGCAGCGGCGAGCGCCAGATTGTAGCCTGCCATCGTCACCCCGAAGAGTGACCAGGTCGGCGTGTCGCATCGCAGGATCGGGGTCCGCAGCAAGGCTGCTTTGATCTGCTCGAGCGTCTGCGCGCCCGGGAACCCGGCGGCGCCGCAAGACGCCGGGCCGAGCCACCATTTCTGCTCGACGCCGACGTGATAGAGCGCAAGGCCAGCGACGGTCGCGAAGGCCATGGCCAGCAGCACGAGGATGGCGGCACGCCCGCGCGGCAAAGCCAGCCCCACGAGCGCCAGGGGAACTGCCGCGACGTAGGGGTAGCGCTGCCAGTGGCACAGAGCGCAGGGGCGATGCCCGCCGACGTACTGGAAGAGCAGCGCGGTCGCGATGATGGCGACGCTGGCGGCAAGAGCGAAGGCAATGGCGACCCGCGCCGTCGTCGCGGGATCGGGCAGCCGGCGTCCGGCAGGACTGGCATCGTCGCGCATGGCTAGAGCAGATAGCGCAGGACGACGAAGCCGCCAACAAGCAACAGGGCCGAGACCGTCGTCACGAGCATCAGGCGCTCTTCGACGAAGGCGCGCACCGGCTCTCCCCAGAGCATGATCAGCAGGGCGAGAAGGTAGAAGCGCATGCCGCGCGACAGGATCGAGGCGACGACGAAGACGGCCAGGTCGAGCTGCACCGCGCCGCTGGCGATGGTGACGATCTTGTAGGGGATGGGCGTCAGGCCCTTGATCACGACGATCCAAAAGCCCCAGTCGCGGAACCCCTGCTGGAACGCCTCGAAGCCTTTCTCGAGACCGTAGAAGGCGACGATCGGCCGGCCGATATGCTCGTAGAGGAAGTAGCCGATCGCGTAACCGAGCATGCCGCCGAGCACCGAAGTCGCCGTCGCGACGAAGGCGATGCGCAGGGCGCGCCAGCGCTGCGCGAACATCATCGGCAGCATCATCACGTCGGGCGGGATCGGGAAGAACGAGCTCTCGATGAAGGATACGATCCCGAGAACCGTCATGGCGCGCGGGTGGGCCGCCAGCTCCATGGTCGCTTGGTACAGGCGTCGCAGCACGGCGCGGACTCCAGGTTCGGTCGGACCAGAGGAAGCGCGGCTTCGTGCCGCGCGCCTCGCGGCGTGTCAATCAGCGCGGGGGACTATCGGTGGTTGGAGGCGGCGCGCAGCGCGGCGCTCCTGCGACGCTGCATCGGGCGAGCCCGGTGCCCTCGCGTCGTGCGGCGGCGCCAGAACGGCCGGCCGCGATCGCGGCGCGCGGGACCGGTCGGCCACAAGCGGCCGCGCGCGGCCCCGGTCGGTGCCCGGATCGTTCGGCGCGCCTCGCCGGCACGCGCGGGGACGGATCTCGGGGGGCTGCGGCGGATCGCACATGTGGCGCGGGCATTGCGGGGGCCTCGGCCGCTGCGCAACATTGTTGCTCAGAATCGATGCCAACCGCCCCAGATTTCCACGTCATCCGTGGGATGCCCGGTGGAACTTCAGGCCAATTCCCTGCATGATGGTATGGCGAAAGGTCAACATTCACCTCGCGGCAACGCGCTGCCGGGTAGGTTCCTGCCGCCTCCGCGTTGGGCGGGCCGGCAGGGCGAGGCGCAGGGGATGGCCCAGAGCTACAAGTTCTACGCCGTTGACGACGATGCCTATTCGCTCGAGATCGTGTCGCGCTACCTGCGCGACGCCGGGTACGGCGTGTCGACCTCGACGTCCAGCACTCAGGCGCTCAGCGAGATCGTCGAGCAGCGTCCGGACTGCGTCATCACCGACCTGATGATGCCCGGTCTCGACGGGCTGGAGCTGTGCTCGCGCATCCGCAAGGAGCCTGCGCTCGCCAACACCAAAGTGGTCGTGGTCTCCGGCAAGGCGTACGAGTTCGACCGGCGCCGCGCCCGGGAGATGGGGGCCAACGGCTACGTGACCAAGCCGATCAACCGCGAGGGCTTCTTGTCGAGCGTGCAGCGAATCCTTGAGGACAAGATCGTCGTCGATTTCTGGGGCGTCCGCGGAACGCTGCCGGTGCCGGGGCCAAAGACGGTGAGGTTCGGCGGCAACACGTCCTGCGTGACCATGTCCTTCCCGGACGAGAGCTACTTCATCTTCGACGCGGGCTCGGGCATCCGCACGCTCGGCGACGCGCTGATGCGCCGCGGCGGCCGCGTCACGGCGAAGATCTTCATCTCGCACCCGCATTGGGACCACATCAACGCGCTGCCCTTCTTCACGCCGCTCTACATCCGCGGCAACGAGTTCGAGATCCTCGGCGCCGCGCACGGCGACCGCTCGGTGCGCGACCTGATCAAGGCGCAGATGGACGACGTGTTCTTCCCCATCACGCTGCGCGAGTTCGGCGCCAGCCTCTCCTTCCGCGACCTGCGCGAGGAGACGATCGAGGTCGGCAGCATCCAGGTGAAGACCATGCTGCTGAGCCATCCCGGCTACTGCCTGGGATTCCGGATGACCTACAAGGGCCGCTCGGTCTGCTACATCACGGACAACGAGCTCTACCTGCCGACCATGCCGCAGTACAATCCGCACTACGTCGAGCGCCTGATCGATTTCGTGCGCGACGCGGACGTGGTCATCACCGACACGACCTACACCGACGAGATCTACCCGCAGCGCGTCGATTTCGGGCATTCCAGCGTCAGCCAGGTCGTCGATTTCGTGCACCGGGCCAAGGTGAAGGAACTCTATCTCTTCCATCACGACCCGAGCGAGACGGACGACGATGTCGAGCGCAAGCATGCGGCCGCCTGCAAGGCGCTCGAGAAGCTCGGATCGTCGACCCGCTGCATCGCCCCGCCCGAGGGATCGCAGATCCGGATCTGAGGACCGGCTTCAGCTTCGCTGCACGAGCGCAACGCCTGCGGCGGCGACAGCCATCCCTGCAAGCTGGAGCGGCGACAGCGTCTCGCCGAACATCGCCCAGGCGATCGCTGCCGTGCAGGGCGGCACCAGGAAGAACAGGCTGCTCACCCGTGTCGCCTCGCCGCGCCGCAGGAGCGCGAGCAGCAGCATGAAGGCGCCGATCGAGAGCAC
Source organism: Alphaproteobacteria bacterium (assembly GCA_016793965.1). GTDB lineage: Bacteria > Pseudomonadota > Alphaproteobacteria > JAEULF01 > JAEULF01 > JAEULF01. The sequence continues at coordinate 21,005 of JAEULF010000245.1, forward strand.
GATCACGAGCCACCCAAGGGCGAAGAGGAACTCGCCGGTCCAGGCGATCGACGGAGTCTCGACGGCCAACGACAGGACGCCCGAAGCGGCCCCGGCCGCGGCGAACTGGATCACGGAGGCCGAGCGCACGTCCTGACCCGCGGCGAAGCGCTTCTGGTAGATCGTGCCCATGGAGATGGCGAGGAGCGACGCCGCGACGGCGACCGACGGCCAGAGCCCGACGGCGCCCAGCGCGACCTTCTCGTGCAGCAGCAGGACGAGGCCGACGATACCGAGCGCGATGCCGCACCATTGGCGCGCCCGCACGCGCTCGCCGAGCAGCGGGATCGCGGCTGCCGCCGTCACGGCCGGCTGCAGGCCGACGATCATGGCCGTGGTGCCGGACGGCATGCCCTGGCTGATCGCCCAGAAGACGCCGCCGAGATAGACGCCGTGCACCAGCACGCCGTAGACGGCCGCGTGCGCGATGGCGCGGCCGCGCGGCCAAGGCCAGCCGAGCACCAGCACGATGGGCAACAACAGGACGATCGCTGCCGCTTGCCGCACCGCGAGGAACGCAAAGGGCTCCGCATAGGGCAGGCCGAACTTCGCGCCGATGAAGCCCGTGCTCCAGATCACCGGGAAGCAAAGAGCGAAGAACCCGGCCCGCAGGGCGGGGGACGCCGTCACGACGCTGGCCAGCCGTCGGCGGGCCGGACCGCGCCGACCACGGCGCCGGCGCGGTTGCGCAGCGCCGGAACGAACCGGGAATGAAGGCTCGCCTCGATCTCGGGCGGCACGGCTCCGAAATGCCGGAGCAGCGCGCCCATCGCGACCTCGGCGGCGCGCTCCGCACCGTCGTCGATCTTGAGCGCGATGCCGAGCCCGCGCTCGGGCAGAGCCGCGCAGTAGACGCCCTCGGCGCCGATCTTGATCAGCGCCCGCGGCGCGATCGCACGCATCACGACGGAGCAGAACCGCTCGGTCCCGGCCACCAGCTCCGGCCGCGCCGCCATGGCGGCGCGCAGGCGCGCTGCCGCCGTCGCGCGTTTTGCCGTCATGCCGGCTCCGGTCGCCAAGCGCGCCATCGCAAGCGCCAGCCCGCGCAGCGACGTTCCGACGACGGGGATGCCGCATCCATCGATCCCGCGCGGCGCCGCGTCGGTGGATTCGCCGGCGAGCTCGGACAGCGTCTCGATCCACCGGCGCTGCGCCGGGTGGTCGGCGGCGACGTAGTCTGCGATCCTCTCGCCGCGGTGGATCGCGGTGGAGAGGAAGCCGCAATGCTTGCCCGAGCAGTTGTTGTGCAGCGGCGAAGGCTCGCTGCCGGCGCGGACCAGCTCTGCCGCAGCGCCGGCGTGGATCGGCGCGTGCGTGCCGCAGCGAAGGTCCGCCGGGCCAAGCCCGAGATGCGAAAGCCACGCGCGTGCGACCTCGACGTGGACGGGCTCGCCGTTGTGCGAGGCGCAAGCGAGAGCCAAGTGGGAATCGTCGAGTCGAAAGCGGTCCGCCGCCCCCGTCTCGACCAGCGGCAAGGCCTGGAGCGGCTTGATCGCCGAGCGCGCGTAGACCGGGCGGGCGACGTCCCCCCAGCAAGCGGCGACCCCGCCGGGCGCCGCGACGGCTGCGGCGCCGCGATGCCGGCACTCCACGAGAGTGCCGCGCAGGACCTCGACCAGGACCGGGTTGACGAACTCCGCGGCTGCCATCGGTTCCTCCGGCCGCGCCAAGCCCGCGGCCTGGCGCGATGCTGTTGCAACGCGGGCCCGGCCGCAAGCGGCGGCCGCGCGGGGGAGACCTTCGGCGCGGCCGGGGAGCGGGAGGTCCCGCCCCAACCGCGCCTGCCGGCCGCGCCGCACCCTGCCGTGCTTGAACGGCCCTGAGCGCGCCGGTAGGTTCCGCTGGCGCGACGGGACCGGCAGCGTGTCGGTCCGGTTGTCGCGCGGCCATCCCGGAGGGGAAGCTCGATGGACGCGGTTCTCGGCTCGCTGGTCTATGTCGTGCTCATCGCGATCGACACCTACATGTGGATCGTGATCATCAGCGTGATCGTCAGCTGGCTGCTCGCTTTCAACGTCGTGAACCGGCACAACCGCGCCGTCTATGTCATCGCCGATGTCCTCGCGCGCCTGACAGAGCCGGTCTTGCGGCCGATCCGCCGGTTCCTGCCGGACCTCGGGAACATCGACCTCTCGCCGCTGGTCCTGATCCTGATCCTGATCTTCACGCAGCAGCTCCTGGTCAGGCTGCGCCTGTAGCGGGCGTCATGCCGCTGCCGCCGGGACTGGCGCGCATTCGCGCGGACGGACTGACCTTGAGCGTCCAGGTGACCCCGAAGGCGCGTCGCGCCGGCATCCAGGGCGTGCGCGGCACGCCGCCCGTCCTGCGGGTCGCCGTCTCGGAGGCGCCGGAGGACGGCAAGGCGACGGCGGCCGTGGTGGCGCTCGTGGCCAAGGCGCTCGACATGCCGCGCGCGTCCGTCACGCTGCTGACGGGCCAGGCGTCGCGCGCCAAGACCCTGCATATCGCTGGCGAGCCGGCGGCAATCGAACGGCGGCTCGCAGCGCTGCTGGCGCAGCACGCATCGAACTGAGGACGCGCATGGCGGCTCGCATCATCGATGGCAAGGCAAGCGCCGCTCGCGTGACGAGCCGAGTCGCCGCCGCCGTTTCGGCGCTGCAAGGGGCGCACGGCATCGTGCCCGGCCTGGCGGTCGTGCTCGTCGGCGACGATCCCGCGAGCGGCGTCTATGTTCGAAGCAAGGGCCGCCGGTCGGTCGAGGCCGGCATGCGATCGTTCGAGCACAGGCTTCCCGCCACGGCCTCGCAAGTCGAGCTCCTCGGCTTGGTCGCGCGCCTCAACGCGGCGCCGGAAGTGAACGGCATCCTCGTGCAGATGCCGCTGCCCAGGGGCCTCGACCCGGCTGCCGTGATCGAGGCGATCGACCCGGCGAAGGATGTCGACGGCTTCCACCCGATCAATGTCGGCCGACTTGCTTCCGGCGCCGACGCGCTCGTGCCCTGCACGCCGCAGGGCTGCATGATCCTGTTGGAGGAGGCTCTCGGCTCGCTCGCCGGCCGCGAGGCGCTGGTGATCGGGCGCTCGGGCATCGTCGGCAAGCCGATGGCCCAGCTCCTTTTGAAGGCCGACTGCACGGTGACGATCGCCCATTCGCGCACGCGCGACCTGCCGGGCACGTGCCGTCGGGCCGAGATCGTCGTGGCCGCCGTCGGCAAGCCGGAGTTCGTGCGCGGCGGCTGGATCGCCCCCGGCGCCGCGGTGATCGACGTCGGCATCAATCGCCTGCCGACCCCCGACGGCAAGGGGCGCCTTGTCGGCGACGTCGCTTTCGCCGAGGCCGCGGCGGTTGCCGGCGCCATCACGCCCGTGCCGGGCGGCGTCGGGCCGATGACCATCGCTTGCCTGCTGCGCAACACCGTGATCGCCGCCTGCCGGCAGCGCCAGGTGCGCTTGCCCGACGGGCTCTGACCCGCTGCGCCCGCTCTAGGGCGGTCCGTCCTCGGTCCACGGATCGAAGGACATGAGGGCGGCGTTGCCCGGCGCCGGCTTCGCGAGGAGCCGTGCGCGCACGTTGAGGAGCGCGGCCCAGCGCGAGAAGTGGCTGCGCGCGACCGCGAGCGCGTCGGCTGCCGCCAGCATGGCGAAGTCGAGCAGGAACGGCAGGGGCTGAGGACCGCCAGCCACGTCCGCCGCCGTGACCGGGCCGAAGGGCCGCAGCATCGGCAGCGCCCGAGCCGGCTCGTCCGTGGCGACATAGAGCACGGGCCGATCGAGGCCCGGCCAGATGCCTTCGAGCCAGGCTGCATAGGCGCGCGGATCGACGACGTCGCTCGCGCGGTCACGCAGGAAGTCGCCGAATCGCAGATGCACGGCGACGATCGTCCGCCCGCGCGCGAGCAGGCGGCTTCGCGCCGCGTCGGCCATGGCGGACCATGGCGCGACGAGGCGGAACATCTGGCGCACGCGGTCGCGTTGCGCGGCGAGGCGCAGCGGCACGAACGGCCCGACGATGTCGCGGCCGAGCACGGGAGCTGGTTCCAGCGGCGCCCAGCGCGCGATCGCCGCGTAGACCGGATCGTCGGGCGGGACGCGCACGTAATGGGCGGGGGGAACAGCGGCCATCGCCGCGTCGCGGATGCCGAACAGCGGCTGGCCGATCCACGGCAAGGTCATGAGTCGCAACCCGCAGGAATCCGCGTAGAGCCGGGCGAGGGCGTACTGGCCGAGCTGGTCGCCGAAGCGTCCGATCGTGCCCACGGTGCCCGCTGTGACCCACCGGTCCGGATGGACGGGAGGCTGCGCGGCGTCACCTGCCTGCACGTTGGCATGGAGCTTTGCGCGCGCCAGCGCATGCGCGGTGAATGCGGCCGTGTCGTTGTCCTGCAGGGCGAGCGCCGCGTCGTAGCGGGCCAGGGCGGTCGGCAGGTCGCCGCAGGCTTCGGCGATCCGGCCGGCGGCGACGGCCGTGGCGGGATGGGAGAGCAGGTCTCCGGCCGCGGCGAGATGGCCCAGCGCGGCATCCCTGTCGCCGGAGAGCAGCGCCGCTTCGGCGCAGGCGGCTGCGCGGACGGCGTCCTCGCCCGAGCCGGCAAAGGCGCGCCCGAAATGCGCGAGCACGGCGGCCGGATGGCGTGCCCGAAGGCGGGCCAGTCCGGCGATCATGCGTGCGCGCTCGTCGCCGGGTTGCGTGGCGAGGAGGGCCTCCGCCTGCTCCGCGGCTTGTACCCAGCATCCGCTCTCGAAGAGGGTTGCCGCGAGGGCGAGGCGCGCATCCGCGAGGGTCGGGTCCAGGCGGAGGGATTCCTCGAGAGCGCCGAGGGCGGGCACGTAGCGCAGCAGTGCCCGGTTGAGGAAGCCGAGGGTCGCCCAGCTCTGCGCGTTTCCGGGGTCGAGCCGCGTCGCCGCCTCGGCATGCGGCAGGGCCCGCCGGTGCGCGCCGGCAATGATATGGGCGTTCGCGAGCGCGATTTGGGTCCGGGCGTGGTCCGGACGCAGCGCGGCTGCGTCGGCGAGCGCCGCCAGCGCAACGGCAGGATCGCCGCGCCGCATGGCGGCCGATGCCAGGCGGAGGAGCATGTCAGGGTCGCCGGGCCGGCGGGCGAGCGCTTCGCGGATCTCGGTCTCGGTCGCAGGCGATGCGTGGTCCGTCATGGCTCGGAGCTCGGCATTCGCGGCGAACGGCCCGCGACCAGCCGAGGTTTACCATGGATTCATGCCGCCGGCGCATCATCCGGGACGGGCAGCGAGGTGGCGGAGACGCGCGAATGACGGCAGGATTCCTCCCGCTCGTGATCTGCGCTGCGGCATTTGTCGGGCTCCATCTCCTGATGTCCAGCGGCCTTGTCCGCCCCCGCCTGGTGCTCGCCGTGGGCGAGGGCCGTTTCGCGGCCATCTACTCGATCGTCGCCGGGGCGTCCTTCTCCGCCATGATCGCGACCTACGCGATGAGCCCGTTCGAGGTCATCTGGACCGCTCCGGCGTGGACGGCGTGGATCACCGTCGCGGTCATGCCGGTCGCCGTCTTCCTCGTGATCGCCGGCTACACGCAGCCGAACCCGACGGCGGTCATGCAAGGCGATGCGCTGGGCGCGCCGGACGCGGCGGCCGGAGTCATGGCCATCACGCGGCACCCCGTGCTCTGGGGCGTCGCGCTCTTCGCCCTCGCGCATGTCCCGCCGAACGGCGACTTCGCCTCCGCGATCCTGTTCGCCGCGGTCGCCGTCCTGGCGATCGGCGGCGCATTCCACCTGGACGCGCGCAAGAGGGCGTCGGGCGGCGAGGCGTGGGCCCGGTTCGAGAGCTTGACGTCGAACCTTCCCTTCTGGGGGATCGTCACGCGAAAGACCCATCTCTCCATCCGCGAGATCGGGCTTTGGCGATGCCTGCTTGCCCTGGCTGCGCTGCTCGTCCTGATGTGGCTGCACCCCCTGGCGATCGGCGTCACGCCGCTGCCGGTCATCGAGTGAGGCCCATGGCGTCGGATATCAGCCGAGTCGACTCGCCGGAGCTGCTGGCCCCGGCATCGCCCTTCGCCCATGCCGTGATCGACCAGGACTACGTCCATCTGGCCGGGATCGTCGCCGCCGACCTGCAGGGAGGGTCCTACCTCGTCGGCAACGTCGCGAAGGAGGCGCGCGCGGTCATGGAGGCAGTGTCGCGGATCCTCGCGACGCATGGCCTGGGCATGGAGCGGGTCGTCCGCGTCCTCGTCCACCTCATCGACCTGGACGAGCTGCCGACGTTCGACGCGGCCTATGGCGAGTTCTTCGGCGGGAAGGGATTCCCGGCGCGCACGGCGGTCCAGGTCGGCAAGCTCGTGGCCGGCTGCCGCGTCGAGGTGACGGTGACCGCGCGCCGGTGACCGTCGGTCAGTTCCCCCGCTTGCCGAGCGTGCGCAGCCGCAGCGCGTTGAGCCGGATGAAGCCGGCGGCGTCCTTCTGGTCGTAGGCGGCGCCTTCCTCGAACGTCACCAGGTTGGTGTCGTAGAGCGAGTCCGGGGACGCGCGGCCGATCACCGTGACGTTGCCCTTGTAGAGCTTGAGCCTGACGGTGCCGTTGACGCGCTTCTGGCTCTCGTCGATCGCCGCCTGCAGCATGCGCCGCTCCGGCGCGAACCAGAAGCCGTAGTAGACGAGCTCGGCATAGCGCGGCATCAGCTCGTCCTTGAGGTGGGCGGCGCCGCGGTCGAGCGTGATCGACTCGATGGCGCGGTGCGCGACGTGGAGAATCGTGCCGCCCGGCGTCTCGTAGACGCCGCGCGACTTCATGCCGACGAAGCGATTCTCGACCAGGTCGATCCGACCGATGCCGTTGGCCGCGCCCAGCTCGTTGAGCCGGGTCAGGAGCGCGGCAGGCGACAGCTTCTTGCCGTCGACCGAGATCGCGTCACCCTTCTCGAATCCCACCTCGACGACCATCGCCTTGTCCGGCGCCTCCTCGGGCGAGATCGTCCGCATGTAGACATAAGGCGGCGGCTCGATCGCCGGGTCCTCCAGCACCTTTCCCTCCGACGAGGAGTGCAGCAGGTTGGCATCGACCGAGAAGGGCGCCTCCCCGCGCTTGTCCTTGGCGATCGGGATCTGGTGCTGCTCCGCGTACTCGATGAGCCGCGTGCGGCTCGTCAGGTCCCACTCGCGCCAGGGAGCGATGACGCGGATGTCCGGGTTCAGCGCGTAGTAGGTCAGCTCGAAGCGTACTTGGTCGTTGCCCTTGCCGGTGGCGCCGTGCGCCACGGCGTCGGCACCGACCTGCCGCGCGATCTCGATCTGCCGCTTTGCGATCAGCGGGCGCGCGATCGAGGTGCCGAGCAGGTAGACGCCCTCATAGAGCGCATTGGCGCGGAACATCGGGTAGACGAAGTCGCGCACGAACTCCTCGCGCAAGTCCTCGATGAAGATCTGCTTGATGCCGAACATCTCGGCCTTCTTGCGCGCCGGCTCGAGCTCCTCGCCCTGGCCGAGGTCTGCGGTGAAGGTGACGACCTCGCAGCGGTACTGCTCCTGCAGCCACTTCAGGATCACAGAGGTATCGAGGCCGCCGGAATAGGCGAGGACGACCTTCTTGACGGGCTTGGCGGAGGTTGCGCCGGATGGCTGTGCGGCAGGCTTTGTCATAGGGTGCACCGGGGTTCGAGCGCGGACGCGGCGGTATACAGGCGGCGCCGTCTCGCGGGCAAGCTCGGCTTTCCGGGCCTGATGGCCCTTCCTATGCCGCACCGAGCTTGTCGGCGAGGTCGAGGAAGTCCTCCGCGACGACATCGAACCCGTGGTCTTGAGGCAGCACGTCCGCCGGCCGCGGCCCGTACTCTCTCGGGCGGCGCACAAAGGCGGTCCGGAATCCGCAGCCGCGCGCCGCAACGAGGTCGGAGACATGCGCCGCGACGAGCATGCACTGCTCCGGCGCAAGCCCGAGCAGCGCTGCCGTCGTCAGGTAGGCCTTGGGCAGCGGCTTGTAGGCCTGCGCCACCTCGGCGCCGAGGATCGCGTCCCAGGGCAGGCCGGCGCGGCGCGCCATGGCGACGAGCAGCGCGACGTTGCCGTTCGATAGCGTGGCCAGCGGGTAGCGGAGGCGCAGCCGCGTCATGCCGGCGACCGCGTCCGGCCAGGGGTCGAGCCGGTGCCAGGCGCGATTGAGATGGTCGATGTCGGCCTCTTCCAGCCCCTTGATCCCGTGCTGCGCGAGCACGCGGTCCAGGCTCATGCGGTGCAGCGCGTCGAGATTGGTCCACGGTGCGGCACCTGTGCGGACGCGCTCCATGGAGGGCTGGTAGAGGCCGCGCCAATCGTCGGCAAAGCGGCCCCAATCGACCGCGAGGCCGCGCGCACGGCCGAAGGCCTCGCCCTCGCGGACGAGCGAGCCGCGCCAGTCGACCACGGTGCCGAAGACGTCGAAGGTCAGGGCGCGGACGGCGTCGATCGGCGACATGATTCCTCCTCGGGCGTCAGGCGCCGCCGAGCTCGCGCGAGATCGCCGCGGCGGTCTCGGCAAGCAGCCGCTGCGCTTCGGCGACGGCGACCTCCACGTCTCGCTGCACCAGGCAGGGCGAGGTCAGCGCCGCCGCCACGCCGCCATGGGCGAAGATCGGGTAGCTCGTGTCGGTGATGCCGCGCATGGCGTCGCTGTCGCCCGTCTCGTAGCCGCGCCGGCGGATGGCGTCCAGCCGCTTCACCAGCGCGGCGCGCGACTTGCTGACCGGGCCGTTGCGCAGCATGAAGTCGACGAGAGCCTCGCGCTCTTCCGTCGGTTGGAAAGCCGCCAGCACGCGGGCCGAGATGCGCCGCTCGCGGAACGGGAAGTAGGCGCCCATGCGGACGGAGAAGCCCATCGGCTCCGGGCTCTCGACGCGCGCCACGACGAGGATCTGGCCGTCATGGTGGACGACCATGTGCGCCGACTGCCGCGCGCGCTGGGCGTAGGACTGCATCGCCGGCATGGCGACGGACAGCAGCCGCCCGGTCGGCGGGTGCCGGTGCGCCAGCTCGAACAGCTTGAGGCTCAGCGTGTAGCGACCGCCGCGGCGGTCGCGCAGGACGTAGCCGCGCCGTTCCAGCGTGTCGAGCATGCGGAAGATCTCGGCGACGGAGCGGTCGAGCCGGCGCGCCACATCGTTCTGGCTGAGCCCGTCCGGCTCGGCAGCGAGCAGCTCGACGATGTCGAGGCCCTTCTCGAGCGCCGGCGCGCGATAGCGTGCCGACTCGACGGCAACGTCCTCCTTTGGCGCCGCAGCGGCTTTCTTGACAGTCATGGTCGCCCATTTTACGGTTGAAAAAATGTTTCACCAATGGTTTCGGGAGGAATGCCATGGTCGCGAGCGTCATGCGTCCTTCGGCGCCGGAGCGCCGGCTCAAGGCGCTGACCCCGGAAGCAGCGGCGTCATACAGGCGCGACGGCGTGCTCTTCCCGATCCGCGTCGTGAGCGAGGCGCAGGCGCTGGAGCTGCGACGGCACCTGGAATCGCACGAGGCTCGCACCGGCGGTCCCATCGCCGGCAGCATGCGCCACAAGTCCCATCTGCTGTTCACCTGGCTCTGGGACCTCGTGCACGCTCCGACGCTGCTCGACGCCGTCGAGGACGTGCTGGGACCGAACCTGCTCTGCTGGTCGACCAACTTCTTCATCAAGGAGGCTGGCGACGGGAAGTTCGTGTCCTGGCACCAGGACTCGACGTACTGGGGCCTGTCGGAGCCCGATGTGGTGACGGCCTGGGTCGCGCTCTCCCCGGCGACGGTCGAGAACGGCGCGATGCGCATGATCCCGGGCAGCCACGGCGAGCAGGTCAAGCACCGCGACACCTACTCGAAGGACAACCTGCTGACGCGGGGCCAGGAGATCGAGGTCGATGTCGACGAATCGAGGGCCGTGAGCGTCGTGCTGCGACCCGGAGAGATGTCCCTGCACCATGTCCGCATCGTGCACGGCTCCGAGCCGAACCGGTCCGATGACCGGCGCATCGGCTTGGCGATCCGATACGTCCCGACTTATGTGCGCCAGCTCGTGGCGCGGGAGACCGCCACCCTGGTGCGCGGCGTCGACGAGTACCGCAACTTCGACCCGGAGACCGGCCCCGAGTTCGACCTGTCGCCGCAAGCCCTGGCGCAGCACAAGGCGATCACCGAGCGGCAGGCTCAGATCCTCTACGCCGGCACCAAGACGAAGAGCTTCGACAAGGTCGTCCCGGGCTGACCCCGGCGCGGCGTCGGCTGGTTGACAGGGAGCAGCAAGGACATGCCCAGGAGACTGAGCGCGGCGCAGGTGGATTCCTATCGCCGCGACGGCTACGTCTTCCCCGTGCCGGCATTCACCGGAGCCGAGGCATCGGAGATGCGCCGCCGCCTCGAAGCGCTCGCCGCCGGCGAGGGCGGCCGCCTCTCCAAGCGCACGAACCAGAAGCCGCACCTGCTTCTGCCTTGGCTCAACGACCTCATACGGCACCCGGCCTTGCTCGACGCCGTGGAGGATGTGCTCGGCCCCGACCTGCTGTGCTGGGCGTCCGGGTTCTTCTGGAAGCCGCCGCACGACAAGGGCTTCGTCTCCTGGCACCAGGACTCGACCTATTGGGGCCTGTCCAAGCCGGACGTGACGACGGTGTGGCTCGCCTTCTCGCCCTCGACGCGGGCGAGCGGCTGCATGCGCGTAGTGCCCGGGACGCACCTGCTCGACCAGGTCGCGCACAGGGACACCTTCGCCGCCGACAACCTGCTGAGCCGGGGCCAGGAGATCGAGGTCGCTGTCGACGAGTCCAAGGCCGTGGACGTGACGCTGCGGCCGGGCGAGTTCTCTCTGCATCACGTGAGGATCGTGCACGGATCCGAGCCGAACCGCAGCGACGAGCCGCGCATCGGCTTCGCGATCCGCTACCTGCCGACCGACGTGCGGCAGCTGTCCGGCGTGCGAGACAGCGCGACGCTGGTGCGCGGCACCGACGCGTTCGGCAACTTCGACCTGGAGCCGCGCCCGGCATCGGACTTCCACCCCGACGCGGTCGCTCTCCACGCGCAGATGCTCGAGCGGCAGACCGCCATCCTCTACGCCGGCGCGAAGGTGAAGCCGGCCTATGGCCAATCGAAGGAAATACGTGTTTCATGACCGTCGAGCGCGTCGAGCGGCCCGCGAAGAGGCAGCCGACGACCCAAGGCAGTGAACGATCCAACGGGAGGGGACGTATGAGCATCAAGGGAACGATCGCGACGATCGTCGGAGCCGTCGCAGCGGCGGCGCTGCTGTCCGCAAGCGCGGCCGAGGCGCAGACTCACAAGTGGAAGATGCAGTCGCTCTGGCAGGCCGGCTCGGTCAACCAGAAGGTCTTCGAGGATTGGTCGGCGCGGGTGAAGACGGCGACCAACGGCCGCATCGAGATCGAGCCGCTCGCGGTCGGCACCATCGTGCCCTACACGGGCACGCTCGACGCCATGACCAACGGCATCCTCGATTCGCACCACAGCGGCGGCCCCTATTTCGCGGGCAAGGAGCCCGCGCTGGCGCTGATCGGCGACCTGAACGGCGGCTTCGAGAACCCGTACCAGGCGCAGATGTGGTTCGAGTACGGCGGCGGCTTGCAGCTGGCCCGCGACATCTACAAGCGCTTCAACATCTACTATGTCGGCCCTGTCTGGTGGGGCGTCGAGTCCGTCCCGGCAAAGAAGCCGCTGCGCACTCTCGCTGACTTCAAGGGCGTCAAGATGCGGGTGCCGGAGGGTCTTGGCGCGGAGATCTGGAAGCGCGCCGGCGTCGGCGTCGTCACCTTGCCGGGCAGCGAGGTCTACACGTCGCTCGAGCGCGGCGTCATCGAGGCGACCGACTGGGGCACGCTCGGCATGAACCAGGACCTCGGCTACCACAAGATCGCCAAGTTCCCGCTGCATCCCGGTTTCCACTCCATGCCCTCGGCCGAGGTCGCGGTGAACATGAAGAAGTGGGACGCGCTCAGCCCGGACCTCAAGGTGTTCATGGAGATCGCCGTCCGCGACTTCGCGCGCGAGATGGTCCAGCGCATCGCCATGGAGGACATGAAGGCCGAGGCGGCTGCCAAGGGTGCGGGCGTCGAGATCGTCAACTGGTCGGCCGAGGAGCGGAAGAAGTTCCGCAAGCTGTCCCAGGAGGCATGGGCCGAGTTCGCCAAGAAGAGCCCGGACGCCCAGAAGGTGTACGAGAGCCAGGTCGCGTTCCTGAAGCGGCTGCAGCTGCTCGACTGACGGCTGCGGTTCGACGTATTGCTCGGCGGCGGGCCCTGACGCGGGGCCCGCCGCTGTTCCTGCGGGGACGTTCATGGACAACGCCAATCCGCTCGATCGCCTGGCGCGGCGGCTGGGCGAGAGCCTCTGTTGGCTCTTCGCGGTAGCCGTCGTCCTCACGGCCTTCGAGGTCGTGATGCGCTACGTGGCCAACAGCCCGACGATCTGGGTGCACGACACCGTCATCCTCCTTACGGCGATCTGCTTCGTTGCAGGCGGTTCCTACGCGCTGGAGCGCAGGTCGCACATCCAGATCACGAGCGTCTACGGCACGCTTTCGCCGCGCGCGCGGGGCATGCTCGACGTGCTGATCGCGCTGGCTGCGGCCTTCTTCCTCGGCGCCCTGGCGTATGGTGCGACGCTGCAATCGGTGGAGGCCCTCGGCCTCACCGGCGGCCGGCTGGAGACGAGCGGGCGCGCCTGGGACGTGCCGATCCCGGCCGTCCTGAAGACCGTCCTCGCGATCGGCGTCATCCTGATGACCGCGCAGTCCCTGCTGCATGCTGCGCAAGCCTGGCGCAGGTGGACGTCAGCGCCATGAGCATCGAGCTGATCACGGTGCTGATGTTCGGCGGGATGATCGTCCTCCTCCTTCTCGGGCTTCCCCTCGCCTTCGTCACCGGCCTCATCGCCGTCGTCTTCGGCCTGAGCCTGTTCGGCACGGGCAGCCTGCTGCTGATCCAGCAGCGCGTCTACGCCTTCATGAACGAGTACGTCCTGGTCTCCGTGCCGATGTTCATCATGATGGCGTCCCTGCTCGAGCGCTCGGGGGTGGCGCGCGACCTGTTCAACGCCATGCGGGTATGGGCCGGCGGCCTGAAAGGCGGCGTCGCCGTGATGACGATCGTCGCCGCCACCATCATGGGCGCGATGACCGGCATCATCGGCGGCGAGATCGTGCTGCTCGGCCTCGTGGCCCTGCCGCAGATGCTGCGGCTCGGCTACGACCGCAAGCTGGCGATCGGCGTGATCTGCGCCGGCGGCTCGCTCGGCACGATGATCCCGCCCTCGATCGTGTTGGTGATCTACGGCCTGACGGTGAACGTCTCGATCGGCGACCTCTTCGCCGCCAATACGATCCCAGGATTGATCCTGGCCGGGATCTACATGGCCTATGCGCTGATCCGCTGCCATCTCGATCCGCGGATGGGACCGCCGGCGCCTGCCGAGGAGCGCAACATCCCGTTGCGCGAGAAGCTGGCGATGCTGCAGAGCCTGGCGCTCCCGATGCTCATCGCGTTCTCGGTGCTCGGCGTCATCTATTTTGGCGTCGCTTCCGTGACCGAGGCCGCCGGCTGCGGCGTCGTCGGCACGGCCTTCGCAGCGTGGCTGCGCAGGGAGCTCAAGTTCGCGATGGTCCGGGATTGCCTGATCCAGACCATGAACGCCTGCGGGCTGCTGCTCTGGGTGTCGTTCGGCGCCACGGCAATGATCGGCGTCTACAACCTCGCCGGCGGCCCCGGCTTCATCAACAAGCTGATGACCGGCCTGCCGGTCGCTCCGATCGTCATCATCTTCATCATGATGGCGATCCTCGTCGTGCTCGGCTGCCTGATGGACTGGGTCGGCATATGCCTGTTGACGATGCCGATCTTCGTGCCGATCATCAAGGCGCTCGGCTACGACCCGATCTGGTTCGGAGTGCTGTTCTGCATGAACATGCAGATCTCCTACCTGTCGCCGCCCTTCGGCCCGGCCGCCTTCTACCTGAAGGGAGTCGCGCCGCCGGACGTCACGCTCGACGAGATCTTCTCCGGCCTGTGGCCGTTCATGGGACTGCAGATCTTCGGGCTGTCCCTCGTCATCCTCTTTCCGCAGCTGGCCCTCTGGCTGCCCTCGCTGAACTGAGCCGGTGCCGGGGATGCGCCATCCCCAGATGCAGCCCGGCTGGATCGACCGGCCGCACGAGACCCTGTCGCTCGGCAAGTTCCCGCTGGAGAGCGGGGCATCGATCAGCGACTTCCACGTCAGCTACGTCACGCACGGCGTGCTGGACGCGGCGCGCGGCAACGCGGTGCTCGCGCTCTCGGCGGTGGGCAGCACGCATCACCGGCTTGACGCGTGGATCGGCCCGGGCAAGGCGCTCGACACCGACCGGTTCTGCGTCATCGCCGTCGACGCCATCGGCAACGGGCTGACCACCTCTCCGAGCACCAGCGAGCTGCAGCCGGGGATCAAGTTCCCGCGCTTCGCGATCCGCGACATGGTGGAGAGCCAGCGCTGCCTGATGGCGTCGCTCGGCATCGCGCGCTGGGCGGCCGTCGTCGGCGCATCCATGGGCGGGATGCAGGCGCTGCAGTGGGGCGTCAGCCACCCGGATGCGATGGCGCGCATCGTGGCAATGGTGCCCATGGCGCGGACGGCGCCCTGGTCGGTCGCCGTCAACGAGGCGTCGCGCCGGGCGCTGATGGCCGATCCGGCATGGCCTGACGGCGAGCCGGCGATCGGCTGGCACGCCTGGACGGCGATCATGCATGTCCTCGCCGGCCGCACGCCGGAGGCGCTGGCGCGGCAGTTCGACGACCCTCAGGCCGTTCCCGGGTTCATCGTCGACCGGTTCCTCGCGCAGCGCGGCACGCATCTCCGCGCGGTGGACTGGATCTACCAGACTTGGGCTTATGATGCGCACGACGTGGGCGCGACGCCGGGCTGCGACGGCAGCCTGGAGCAGGCGCTCGGCCGGGTGAAGGCGCCGACATTGGTGATCGGAGCGCCCTTGGACCTCTACAATCCGGTCGAGGCAGCGCGCGAGGCCGCTGCGCTGATCCCGCGCGCCGCCTATGCCGAGGTGCCGTCGCCCGAAGGTCACCAGGTGGCGAGCGGCGGCAGGCCGGAGGACGCGGCATTCATCGACAAGGCCGTCGCCGCGTTCCTGGCGTAGCTGCCTAGACCCTGCGCAGCGTCATCACGCGCGACATGAAGGCGCGCTCGACGCTCTCGACCCGGAACCCCGCCGCGGCGAAGAGCGCCGGCAGGTCGGAGCGCACGAAGTCTGCGTAGTACGGCTCGTGAAACTGGATCGGGAAGGCGTCCAGCAAGGCGTCGAAAGGCGCGTGGTCGCCCTTCTGGATCGA